>CAYSXI010000017.1:28609-46143 GCA_964434955.1 uncultured Pirellulaceae bacterium | reverse complement strand
GCGGTCAGTCAATTGCATGGAACCGTTTCTCGCCGGATGTGGGCCCATTTGTGGCCATGGCGGGTCGAAGAGGAAATTCCGATCGGTCACATTACCAATGGCGTGCATACCGCGAGTTGGTTGGCCGAACAGATGAAAGAACTTTACAGCAGGCATTTCGTTGACGGCTGGGCTGATCGTCCTGGCGAATTTCGTTCCTGGAGAGATATCCACAAAATCGATCCAAGTGAGCTTTGGGAAACGCACGCGGCTCTGAAGAACCTGATGATTCAATTTATACGCCGGCGATATGCGGCCCAGTGTCAGCGCTGGGGCGAAAGCAAAGAAGTCATCGAAGCAGCACAGAATGTTCTTGATCCGAATGTATTGACGATCGGTTTTGGTCGTCGGTTTGCCACTTACAAGCGGGCCAATCTGGTTTTTGGTGACTTGGAGCGAATTGGCAAGTTGATCGGTGATCCGCAGCGTCCGGTTCAGTTTGTTTTTGCCGGCAAGGCGCATCCGAAAGATGAACCGGGAAAAGAATTCATCAAGACGATTGCCACGCTTCGAAATGAGGAACCGTTCAAAGGGCGGGTCGTCTTTATCGAAAACTACGATATCAACGTTTGCCGGCACATGGTGCAAGGCGTGGATGTCTGGCTCAACAATCCGCGAAGGCCGCTGGAAGCTTCGGGCACGAGTGGACAAAAGGTCGTGTTGAACGGAGCGCTCAACCTGTCCATTTTGGACGGTTGGTGGGCGGAAGCTTACGATGGTGAGAATGGATTCGCGATCGGCAAAGGAACGAGCCACGTCCAGGATGAAATCACGGATCAGCGAGACGGCGAAAACCTTTATGAAGTGTTGGAGTCGGAAGTGATTCCGTTGTTCTACCGGCGAAACGTTGACGGTCTACCGGTGCAATGGATCGAGCGAATGATGAACTCGATCGCAACGCTCGCTTGGCGTTTCAGTTCCGATCGGATGGTCATGGACTATACCAACACGTGCTATGTGCCCGCGGCTGGCGGACTCAGTTGCAATCTCAAGTACTGCCGGTAATTGCGTGGTCGAGGAAGCGGGTTTCGAAGTGTTCGAGAGTCTTTCCTGGATCGACGCGGCCATCGAAGAACTCAGCGGTGAGCAGCGTTTGCGGAAGCTGCGACTGCGACAGAGTCCGCATGTTGCCGGAATGGTCCAAGTAGACGATCGGCAACTCGTCGATTTTGGGTCCAATGACTACCTCGGTTTGTCGGCGGATGCTCGGTTGGTCGAGGCCGTTCGTCACTCCATCGGACAGGTCGGTTGGGGCGCTGCCGCAAGCCCGCTGATTCATGGGCGGGCGATTCTTCATGGCAAGTTGGAACGCAGGTTGGCAGAATTCAAGCGAACGGAGGCTGCGTTACTTTTTCCAACCGGTTTCGCAGCGAACATGGGCGTGGTTACGTCTTTGGTGGGCAAGGGCGATATCGTATTCAGCGACGAAAAGAATCACGCGAGCATTATCGACGGTTGTCGCCTGTCGGGCGCTCAAATCGTCATCTTTCGACATTGCGATCCGGCCGATCTCAGCCGGAGGCTCGCGGAGCAAAAGGGGGAAGGCAAAAAGCTGATCGTTACCGATTCTGTTTTTAGTATGGATGGAGATATTGCTCCTTTAGACGCACTTTGCGAAATTGCACGTGAGTACCAGGCCATGCTAATGGTCGACGAAGCTCACGCGACGGGCGTTTTCGGAAAACTTGGTGGCGGGATTTGCGAACATTTTGGCGTGGAATCGGACGTACCGGTTCGCGTTGGGACTTTGAGCAAAGCGATCGGTTCAATGGGCGGTTTCGTTGTCGGCGACCAAAAGCTAATCGATTGGATTGCAAATCGAGCAAGAACGCTGATTTACTCAACGGGGCAACCCGAAGCGGTCGCTGCTGCGGCAATCCGATCTCTGGAGATAATCGAAAACGAGCCCGGGACGCGAGTGAAACTTTTGGAAACGGCGGACCAGATTCGAGAACGAGTTTCTGCCTTGGGCTTCCCAACGGGGAATTCGGCGTCACCGATCATTCCCATCCAAGTTGGAAATTCGGAAAGGGCTTTGAGTTTCCATCAGCGTTTGCTAAACGATTCACTTTTCGTGCCCGCCATTCGCTACCCGACCGTGGCCCGCGAGGACTCCATGTTGCGAGTCAGTTTGACCGCGATGCATACGACCGATCACCTGGATCGGCTGATTGAGGCATTGAAGTCAATGTCCACGGAAGGCTAGGACGATGGTCGCTCGAGTTGGGTTGTTTTGAGCGCCAGAGCCAGCGAACGCAAACGCGTTTGGGGACTGTCACTGCGGGACATAAAAACGACCGGACATTTGGTGCCGCTTAGCACACCACCAAATTTGCAATCGGCCGTGTACATGATGGCTTTCACCGCCAGGTTGGCGGATACCAGATTCGGAAACACCATGACATCAGCTCGGCCGATCACCGGGCCTTCGATCTTTTTTGAGCTGCCTGCTGAGTTGTCAAAAGCGAGGTCGAAAGACAGCGGGCCTTGCACGTAGCAATCGAAAAGTTCGACCGACGTGATGGACTCGTCGTTTTCTTCAAATCGTTTTGTAATATCCGATGCATCGAGTGTTTCCGGCATGAGATCCGTCGCCTTTTCGGAAGCTGCCATCAGGGCGATTCGGGGTTTGTCCGCTCCCAGTCGTTTCGCAATCTTGGCAGCGCTCCCCATGATTTCTACCTTTTGCTGCACGGTTGGATTGATGCAAATTCCGGTGTCCGCCAGCAGGAAACTTCGCTCCTTTCGGGGAAGCTCCATCAAAACGACTTGGCAAATAGTCTCATCGGTGCGCAAGCCGGTAGTCTTGTCCAGGACGGCACGCATCAAGTCCGGTGTGGAAACTTGTCCTTTCATCAGGATGTCACCGCGGCCTTGGTGGATCAGCTCCACCGCAGTCATGGCGGCACGGGCCGAGTCGACGATTTCGATTTTGGTCAGATCGATCTGGTTTTTTTCCGCGACGGAACGAATCATTGACTCCTCGCCCGTCACAATAACGTGAACCCAGCTTCTTCGAGCTGCTTCGGATAAAGCGGCCAGGACAGTAAAATCGGCACCTCCAGCCGCAACGACGGTAGCTGGCTCCTTGGCCCAAGTGGATCGGCTAAGATCCAACTCGGAAAAGATATGTTCAAACGAGTCAATCGGCATGTCAGGACTTTAGTTGGCGGCGGGCCAATTCGGTTTCCGTTTCTCAAGAAACGCGTTAATGCCTTCGCGGGCATCTGCCATGACCGCATTCCCGGTCATGATTTCACACGCCTGCTCATACGCATGGTTTTCGGCCAAAGGTAACTGGTCGTAAAACGCGCGTTTCCCGAGGGCAACCACATTGGGGCTGGACTCGATAATCGCGTTGCAGATGGTCGCGATCCGTTCGTCGATTTGACCGGAGTCAACCACGTCGTTGACCAGGCCAATCTCCTTTGCGCGATTCGCCGAAATCGGCGTTCCCGTGAGCAGCATTTCCATGGCCGCCTTGGCGGGGACCGAACGAACCAAGGGAACCATTGGCGTCGTACAAAACAGACCGATTTTTACCCCGGGCGTTGCAAACCCGGATTCGGGGGTTGCCAATGCGAGGTCGCAGGCGGCAACCAGTTGGCAGCCGGCTGCGGTTGCCAACGAATGGACCTTGGCGATCACCGGCTGCGGTATCTTTCTGATTTTTTGCATCACGTCCGAGCAAAGTTGAAATAGTTTACGATACTCGGACTCATCTTGATGGGTCATTTCTTTGAGATCGTGGCCCGAGCAAAAAACTTTGCCGACCGCAGACAAAACGACAACCCGAACGTCTGGATTACTTTCAATCGACTCCAGGGCTTGGTGCAACTTCTCGAGCATTGCAAAAGAAAGCGCGTTTCGCTTTTGTGGGCGATTCAGCATGAGATTTGCCACGGATCCGTCCACCTGAAGTGTAACGGGATCTTCGGTGACCTGATTTTGGGAAGATGGGGATTGTTCAACGGACATAGGGAACCTTTTGGCAGCTTCGACTCTCCAAGGGTGATACTTACCGATTTTGCCAGACCTCGAGAGGGCTGGGAAGGGTTTGCTACCTTTCTGCCTCACAGAGCGCCAACTCCTCTTGATTGGCTTGTTCCCCTGGACGAGGAAATCGGGCAAAATGCTCGGCGGATCGTTGAGGAGCCCAGTTCATTTGGCGACCGGCGAAATCGAGTGTAAGATCAATTTCCGTCAACTATTAGTCTTGTTTGCTACGAGTCAAAACGATGAAGAACACCCTCCTGGGAAGCCTTGCCCTTATCTTGTTCCTGTCCAGTTCGCTTGCCGCCCAATCGGATGAATACGTGTTGCCCGATGACAAGAGCAAGCCGGTAATCACGATGGAAATGACCGGTGGATTTCGAATGCGACCCACGGAAAAACCGGAGCCATACATTTCGATCTTCCCGGATGGAAAAGTCGTTGCCGGCAAGACGAATCCGCAGCAATCGCGAAAAGAATGGAATCTTAGCCGCGACGAGTTGCAGGAACTGATGAAGTTTTGCATCAAAGAAAACAGTATGTTGGAAATCACATCCGCTTCGATCAAGAAAGCCATCGATGAAAGCGGGAAACGAATCATGGTTGCCGATGCTCCAAACACGGACATCATGATCAAGACCGCGGAGAAAGAAAACAAAGTTTCCGTTTACGCTTTATTCTTCGCACGCAAACAGTTTGGCGACATCGATTCCGTCAAGAAAGTTTGCGCGGTCGAGAAAAAGCTGAAACAGCTTCATACGTTGACGGTGCTCGGCGGCAAAGAAAAGATGAAAGAAGCTCTGAAGTTGGCGAACGCAGAAATCAAATCGCAGGACAAGAATTCGCCTGAACTCACCGCCGATGACGTGAACTCGGCCTTTGCTCAAAAAGACGGATCCGTTCGCGTTTCGATCGGTAAACAAATTACCAACGAGCAGGGAATGGCCCAAGCCAGCTACAACGTCTCGGTGGTGTTTGAAAAAGGGAAAAAAGGAAGTGCTCAAGGTCGCGTTTGGAAACGGCAGAACCGATAAACGCAATCCTTTTCAAAACGATGAACAAAGGCCGGGGAAACTGCCCGGCCTTTTTTATTGCAATCTCTCATGCATGATGTTAGCGAACGCGTTGCTCGATTCCGTGAAGGATTTCGAATTCAGAAGGTAGCGGCGATTCGAGTGCTGGCCGCAACGGAATGGAGACGTCGTCCATCCGGTAGACGGTGCCGGGGGTGTTGATTCCATAGGTCGATACGTAGAACGCAACTTCAGCTGCACGCGTTGTCGCCGTTTCTTTCGGATCGATCGAGATGAGGGGAATCGACTTGAGGTGTTGGCATGCCGGCGCGCCGAAATCCTGCATCGGATCACTTGCGACGACCAACGCAGCGTCGGCTTCACCTCGGGCAAGCAGTTCGGGAGCCGTATATTCGCCGGGGTTGAATCGTGGAAATCCGCGGCCCAAATTGACTCCGAAAGGGAAGCCGGTCCGCCATGACACAACATTATCGGCACCCGTGATATTTCCTTGACCGCGATTGGGCTTGCATGAGAACCGAGTGTGCCGGTTCATATCACGAGTAAGCGTCAACATGGCCTCGTTATTTGCATGTTTGCCGCGGGTGCCGGTGAGACCCATTCCAAAAAAGATGACACCGTAGTTGGAGGACTTCATCCGCTCCATCAAGTTCTGCCACTCTGTGATGGGTTGGCCAGTCTGAGCCAGGACAGCTTCGGGGTCCAAATCGACGTCATTGGCGAGAGCACGAAGCGTCCAAAGGGCTTCAAAATCCGAGTCGGGTTTCACTTGAATGAAAAGATCGGCCGCTTTTGCGGATTCCGTTTCCCTTACGTCAACCACAACGCAATATCGATCCTCTCTTCCATTGGGAAGAAACATTCCTTTCGGTGCCAAGGAATATTTGCCGAAGTGGCGGGGGTGGCTCGTTTCCGGGTCAGAGCCCCAGAACATTACGAAGTCAGCCCGGTTACGAACTTCACCCAGCGAGCAGGTGACTTCGCCCACATTTTGAAAAGCCAGCGTTGCGGGTCCTTGTCCGATACTCGACGTCGTATCCAAATTGGCTCCGATCCAATCGGCAATGCTGACGGCGATACGCTGGGATTCGACCGCCGTGTTGCTGAGACCGTAGACCAAAGGGTTTTTTGCGGCTTTGAGTATTTCGGCAGCCCGGTCCATCCCTGTTTCAAGGCTGACAGGTTTTCCGTCGATCACGCAGGCGGGCCGCTCCTCAACGCGATGGTCAAGAAACCACTCCGTTCCCAAAGGGCAAGCGCGTTTCGCATCCGTGATCCGGCTGCCCTCCACACGCAACTCAATATCGTCACAGAGGCAACCACAACGCGTGCAGGTCGCGTCCGCGATGATTTTCGATGCGTCTTCTTCTTTTTGGGACACGGCAGATTCAGTTCAGTTGCAGGGAGCTTAATTCCGACAATCCAAGTTTTTCAACGAGTCGTTCCGGTACGTAGCCGTCAACGGAATATTCTCGCAGTTGATTGTATGCCTTCAAGGCTTTCGCAAAATCATCGCGATTGATGGCCTGGTTGAATTCACCTTCCGAAGATTCAAAGAATCGATCTGGCAAGGTGTCGGACTCCGGATGCCACCCGCAAAGGATGTTGTAAATTTTCTTGATCGTGACAATTCGCTTGGCTGAAAGCTGCAACTCATCCGAGGTGATATCCCAGCCAGTCGTGTTTTGCAGAAGTGCCGCGGCTTCGGAATAGAAGTCCGAAAAAACTCGGCGAACAAATTTGCAAAGAATAAGCGAATCGAACAGCGCGGATTTATCCTCGGAATCAACCGCCGACCGGGCCGATTCGGGACCGATCGAAAGCCGCGATTTGCCTTCCTGGAAGTCCGCTTCGTAAGCCCCGCTTCGATTGTGATCCGCGCCACGCGTCTGAACAGCGAATCCGAGCGCCATCGTTTTCATCGCTCGCGGCTCGTAACCTGGCAGCTCAAGGCCTTTGACATGCGGCGCAAACTGGGCGGATCCCTGTCCCAACTCTTCCGACAATTGCCTGGTCCCTCGCCCGAGTTGGATCCCTATTCCTTCTTGGGTTCCGATCAAATCAATCGTCGACAAAAGGTGGGATTCGTTTCCGAATTGGAGGTCCTGTTCAAGAATCCCCCGTTGCGAACATTCCATCGCAAACGCAATGGTGGCTCCGGTACTGATGGTGTCGAGACCATAATAGTCGCATTTGGCTGAAGCCTTGATCGCGATCTGCGGATCCTTGATTCCGCATAGGGGGCCCAGCGCAAAAAGATTCTCATACTCGAGCCTGGCACTCGTTTGCGAATCGTCACCCGAAGGTTTGATCTTGTAGATGTGTTCGCAGCCAATCGTGCAAGCCGCGCAACTCGAACGCGTTTTTTCCGACGAGCGAGACATGTTTGCAAATGAGTATCGCTCCGCGTCCTCAAACGTACCTGACTGAAAGTTCTGCGTCGGAAGGGCGCCGAGGCGATTCAGGGTTGCCAGGTTTTCAATCGTTCCGAGTTCGCGATACTTGCGAGTCGCCTCCCCCAGTGATTTCTTGGAAAGTTCACGAGAAATCTCGACCAGTTTTTGCGGCTGAGCCCAGTCGCAGCGCTTGGAACCTTGAACCCCAATCGCCTTGAGGTTTTTCGAACCAAAAACGGCGCCTGTACCCCCGCGGCCTGCGTGTCGGCCCGCATGTGACAGGGTCGCAAATCGCACCTGTCGTTCACCCGCCAGGCCGATGGTCGAGAAATCAAAAGAAGCACCATGTATCTCCCGCAAGGCCTCGTCAGCCGAAGCGCAATCTCTTCCCCAGACGTCGCCCGCTGGCTCCAATTTGACTTCCTGGTCGTCGACGAGCAGCACGCTGGGCACTTTCGCCTTGCCGGTGATCACGATGGCGTCGTAGCCTGTTTTCTTGCCCGACAATGCAAAGGCACTTCCCGCCATCGCGTCATTGATCATGTTGGTCAACGGACTTCGCGATACGACGGCAAACTTGGCGGAAGTGGTAACCGGACTACCGACAAGCGAACTGAAGCAAAAGGCAATGCTCGAAGATTTGGAAAGGGGAGCGTGCTTGTAATCTTCTGCCGCCATAAGCAGATAGCTGCCCAGGCCGACTCCGCCCAAAAATCTTCTCAGAACACTTTCCGGAAGCGCGATGGAATCGAAACTTTCGGTCGATAGGTCGACTCGAAGGTAGCGTCCAAAAAAGCCGAAGGTGGGACTGCTCTCGTTCACCGCTTAGCCTCCGACGTCGATCGACATGATCAAGACCGAAGCGATTCGCGACAAGTCTTGATCCAAGTCCGAGGTAAATGAATTTCCATCCAAATTGGCGATCAGGCCGGGAGCCAAGCCCGACTCGGTGAGGATTTTGCCTTCCACATAGGGAAGTCGCTCCTCAACCTGACGCAGCAAATCGTGCAACGTCATGTCCGCATGATGTTCCAACGTAAGGCGAGTCAGCTGGGCGTCCAGCCTCGCGGTTCCGTAAAACTCGACGGAAATCGATTTCGTTTCCGGAAGATTTGAATGCGGTGTCAGGTTCATGCGAGCATTGGGTCAAATTGCGCGACGTCTGAATTATATCACAGCATGAAATTTGTCACGCGGGCCCACCGCAAACCATACCGGCCCACCGCAAACCATACCGGCCCGCCGCAGAGCATACCGGCCCGTAGCCGTTCCAATGGGCCGACCGCCGGCTTGGTCGCGAGCCGAGTGGGTTTGCAATCAAGATTCGGGCGTGAAGTTAGCGCCGAAAAATAAAACGTTGCCGTTGATCCGGCGTGCAGCTGCCCGGGCGTGCATAGCCGTAAGGAGATTCACAGTGCCAAGGCCCGTTGACCAGCCCGTTGTACTGAAGAAAAAAACCTTGTCCGAGAAATCGGGCTCCCGATACCCAAGGCTGAAGCAATCGACCTTGAGTTTGGCCATATCGTTCGAGCGCGACATCTTCGAAATAAAGAGGGCGGTAGCAAATGTTTGGTGCCTCAAAAATTGCCATCTTCGGCGAATGTTGTCGGGCAGGCTGGTTTTCGATAAGTTTCAAAACCTCAGGAAACTTGTTTTCCGGTTTCGCGCCTTTCACTTTTGGCGAAACTTGAATGTCCGAAATGGACTTGAATTTGAGACCGTCGTCCTTTTCCTGTTTTGTCGGGGAAGGGTCCGCAGGCGCATCCTGATTCGAGGCAGCTTTTTCTTGTGGCTGGACAATCAGATATTTCGGGGACTGAACAAATTTGGCATTGGGCACCGTCGATTGACCCAAAGCCGCACCACCAATTAAGAGCGTGCCCGTGATGGCCCAAGCGATCGAAGTCAATTTCCCTTTCATCCATGCCCTCCCTGAGCTGATTCATTTCCTAAGAATTACTTCTTCTCAACTTTTTTGCCATCGACCGTAACGCGACCGCCTTCAACCACAATCGGATCTCCGTAGACTTCGGATTCAAGCAGATTGGATTGTTTGATGTCGACCTTGCAGTATCCCTCAGTTCGAACCTGGGCACCGCCGTTGTCGCCTACCAGACAGTCTTCAATTACCAAACGGCTGGCACCACCAACATGGACTCCGGAACGTCCGTTCCCCCGGGAATTGAGGCCATTGAACACGACGTTGCGGGTAAGATCGTGACAGCTTAGTCCATCGAGTTGGAATCCTTGAACCACCAGGTCTTTGACGACGACGTTATCAACGCGATAGAGCGAAACGCCAACGGTCAAATTGCAGTAACTCAAGTCGTAGTTGATCGGGTCAACACTCGGGTCAACGCAAAAATAGATCCAACCCTTGAATGATGTCCATTTTCCGGCCGTCAACGCCGTCTTGATTTCGTCTCTCGTTTTGACGGAAACTTTCGGCGCGGGCCGATCATCACGGTAAAGCAACTGGTTGCTCATTCGCTCAGGGCGAAACCGAAACACATTCCCTTCAAAATGTTCCCATTGGTCTGACGATACATCTTTGCGACCGTCGAGGACCGCACCGTTTCCGATCACCATAAATGGCTGCGTCCCGGTTCCGCTTTTGTTTTTGCCAGCCAATCGAATGGTTTCCCGGTACGGCTCTCCCGAGTTTGCCAGGATGATTCGATCACCTTGCTCCGAAACCTTGAGCGCTTTGGCAATCGTTTTAAATGGTCGACGTTCGCTGACGCCGCTATTGTCATCGCTTCCGCCAGTGTTGTTGACAAACCAATCTTTCGCCGAGGCGCTTGAAGCAAAAAGCAGTAGCGCAAAAGAAACGCAGGTGGCTGATCGAAAAATTTTCCAATTCATGATTTTGGCCGTAAGTCGAACGGAATCCTCAGGATTGTCATCGTCCACCGCGGACGGAAAAATCGTTTGAGGCTCGCCTGATTGTGGATCAATTCGCAAGGCTTTTATGGTAATCAGTATTATCGTCAAAACCAGAACTTGATTCAAAAGCCGCTTTCATTGGAAGGGAATATTGCGGGCGACAGCGGCGACTCGAGGACCGTCTCTATCGAATGAGATTTGGCGAAAGTGGCGATGCTACGGGGGATCCAAGCGGATTGTGCCGTAACCGGTAATGGGAATCAGAGTTCCTCAACCAGGAATTTCAGGTGTTTGACAATCGCGTCATTCGCGTCGTCAACTTTTTGTGCCAGAGAATCGCTCATCGGTTGAGCTTCGCCTTTCATTCTCAAACGAGCGAGTTGGTCACAAATCATGTGACGCCGCTCGCCTTCGCCGGACTCGAGCAAAAAATGAGTCCACAGCCAGGCTTCGGCATAATCCTCTTGCGTGAAGGTCGCCGGATCATCCAAGGTTTCGAGTCGTTTCAAATCCGGCTTCCATTTGCCTTTGCGAAAGCGCTGCGCTAGATGCAGGATATGGGGACGGTTAAAACCACGCTGGCCTTTTACAACTTCGTAGTACTCGGCCAATCCTTCGTCCAGCCAAAGCGGAATCTGGGGCACGACGCTATGGAGGTAGCCGTGTACGACTTCATGCTGAAGGTCTTCGGCGACACGGTCGCCCCAGTGAGCAAATACATTGAGGGTCGTATCCTGCTTGACAAAAAATGCCCGTCGTCGAGGCAGGTACGGATGGTGTCGCTTCATGAACGAGCGATAGGATGGTTCATCTTCGAAAAGATATACGTTGATCGGTTCGTCGGACTGCGGCAACTTCAGGGTCTTCGTAATTCGGTTTCGGCTTTGAACCAATTGTTCGACCAAGCGATGCCGCTTTGGCAAGCGAAAGTCAGTGTGAAAGACAAGTTGATCGCGAATCAAGCGATCGCGATTGGGAAGTTCAATCACCTTTTCGCGATTCGCACGGCAACCCACTGTCATCATCAAGAAGACAAGAGCGAACACGAGTGTGGGTGCATTGCGGGGAATCGGGCGCATCCATTCACCAAATTGGTGCATTCACCGGATTGACGTAGCCGACAGAGTGGCGCGTCAACAGAAGGTGCGTCGTAAGACCGGCGCGTCATCAAACGGCCGGTGAGCTTAGCAAACGAATATGCGCTTTCGAATGCCAATGCATGCAGCCGCTAGCAAGACTTGCTCGATCGCTAATGGCCTTGGTGGCAGGCTAGTCGAGGTCGTTTCGGTGCTTTCGCAGGCTGCTAAGAACGTTTTCCATGTCGTCAGCGAGCGGAGCATCAAATTGAACTGGTTCCCCCGACGCAGGGTGTTTGAGCACGATGGAATGTGCATGCAGTGCTTGTCGCTCAAGCAAGACAGCATTGTCGCTCTCTGAAAGCGGCATTCCGGCAATGGTGTTTTCTTCAATTCTTGCTCGGCTACTGTAAAGTCGGTCGCAGAGAATCGGACAATTCAGGTGGGCAAGGTGAACACGTATTTGATGGGTGCGGCCTGTCTTTGGAAAACAGTGAATCAAAGCGTATCCCTTGAATCGTTCTTGAACTTCAAAGAATGTTTCCGCGTCACGGCTTGTCCGGTGGCCGGCTCGAATCGCCATCTTCTCTCGCTGGTAAGGGTGAACGCCAATGGGTTCACGAATCCAGTCGCGATCGCGGTCCGGAGAAGGGCTGACAATGGCGACATAAGTTTTTTCGACCGTTCTTTGCTCAAATTGGCGAGTCAAATTCATGTGAGCGACGTCGTTTTTGGCTACGAGAATGACGCCGGTGGTGTCTCGATCAAGCCGGTGGACGATGCCCGGACGCATGTCTCCACCGATCGAACTGAGTTGGGAAAAACGATATGTGAGTGCCGCAGTCAGAGTTCCCGACCAATTGCCTTTAGCAGGGTGAACGACCATTCCCGCAGGTTTGTTCACGACGATCAAATCATCATCTTCGTGTAGAACATCCAGCTCGATGTTTTCCGGTTTCGAACCCATCGGTTCGGGCGGCGGAATCAGAACCTGGATCACTTCGTTTTCTTTCAGTCGATGCGATGGCTTGATCTGCTTGCCATCAATTTTGATGTTCCCTTGATTGATCAGGCGACCGATCTTGACGCGGCTAATGTTTTTCAACTGGGACATCAGGTAGACGTCGACTCGCGCACCGGTTTGTTCGGCGTCGACAACATACTCGTCGGATTCTGGCTCACTATTTTCGGTGGAGAGGTTCATGGTTGGACGTTACCGGGGTTGTTCATTTGTCGCATCTTCACTGTTCGGTAAATAACCTAACTGACCCAAAAAATTGAGCGCAAATCGAAAAGTTGGATGGAAATTTTCCTTGCTGCGAAAATGAATGTGAATGTAATATTTCATTTGCGTTTAAACTATGTAAGTGTGAAATTTCCAGTCCGGCCCGATTCTCGTCAAATTCGCTGACGAATCGGTTGTCGAAGATATGTTGGTCCGATTGAGGCGTTCATGTTTGGTCCGATCAAGCGAAAAGGATTCTGCCGAGGTTGCGTTCAGAATCTGTGTTTGGTTCGTCAAATTGATTCGCGGCTGTTTCGGATTCTGGATTGGTTTACTCTGCGAGCCGTCTCCCTGTTGAAACTTGGGCCTTGGAAATGCCCGTACTGCGGCACCCGCAGTTTCTTACTGACGTATCCGATTCGCGGTATCCGGGATTTTGAATCCGATCAGCACAAAGATGCGCGGATCGAAGAAGAAATGCCTCACGGAAATTTCATTGTTCAACGAGATTCCCTCGTGAGCATTCAGGAGAACGAAGATCGGTTCTCACAAAAGTACCGCGATGGTGTTGCTCAAAAAATTCTGAAGGGTGAGGCCATGATTTCCCAGGTTTGCCGGGAACTCAATGTAGGTGAGAGAGATTTGACCAGTTGGGTTCGCCAATATGTCGATCAACAACAACAACTTTTGTCGGAAGAGATTGACTCACTGAAGAATTTCATTTCCCAGGCAAATCACGACACACTCGCTTTAAGGTATCAGGAAGAGTTCGCTGAATTGCAAAGCCAAAAGGAAATGGAGTTGACCAAACTGGATCGCAAATTCCGTAGCTTGGGAAATGTCATCGAAGGTCAAGCAAAACCGTCAGTCGCAAAACCGGCAATCGAGTGACGACCGATATTGAATGGCCGCGTCAGAATCGTCACGAAAATACCGCGACGGAAATTTTATGTTTCGCGTCGCGGCGCGGAGGGTTCAAACTCTTGTCGTTTTTTTCGTCGATCGGTTTACGATCTTCGGCGCCTTTGACCGATCGCGAGTCCCGCTGCCAAAACGACAATCAACATCCCGGAGCCTGGTTCCGGAATGGCCGAGGACAAAGTCAGGGACTGAACAAATGCCTCCCCACCACTGAAGGCAATCGTTACTTCATCTCCGGCTGTGATTTTTGCAGCGTTTCCGCCCAAATCGGAAACTTCGAAATCATCATTGTTGGCGTCGCCGCTAAAAGTAAACGTTCCGGTTGCTGAATTGAAGCTGACTCCGTCACCGAGTGCTCCGACCGGAACGAACCCAATGAACGAGTCGGATTGTACGGTGAACGCTTCGCCGGACGTCATGCCGCCCAGATTAATTCCTGCAAAATGAACCTCCGCATTGAAATCGAAAGTCCAGGATTCTCCATCGTTCCAATTGTTTTTCTCGCCGCCATTGACGCCGGCCGAGTCGATTCCCAACTTGAACTCGTTGGTTTCCAAAGTGTTTTGCTCGGTAGAAGCAACGACGCCGTTAATTTTTCGCGTCGTCAAAATCGCCGATTGAATCGATCCAAGATTGAACGGGCCCGCCTGATCCGTTGCGTCATTCATTTGAGTGGCGGCATCGCCGTCAAATGAATCACCGTCATCAAATGTCAGAAGAAAATCTGCCGAAGCTGGGGAGATAGAGAAAGCGCTTAACGCGACCGAAATTAAGGCGGCGCCAAAAAGTTTGAGGGGCATGCGGCTAATCCAAGTTGCAGAGACAAGAACAACAGCGGTGCTGCTGGATTTGGAAATGCATTCAATCCGTCCACATGACCAAATCAAAAATGTATTAACGATATCGTGATCCCAACCTCGCTTCGAACGAAACAACCGGTCGGGAGAGAGAGCCCCGGGATGCAAACGACCAATTGGGTCGGGGAAGATTTGCGTTTTTCCGGGGCAATCAAAATCGGGGCTCGAGCAGTGCCGAGCCCCGTTGGATTTTTTTATGCTCTTCGCAAGCGACGGGAATCGAACCAGATGAATCCGAATCCAGCGACCATGAGCAAGGCAAACAGGGTTCCAGCCGTTGGCTCAGGGATGGCCACGATGGAACCTTGTTGAATGGAAACAAACGAAGTGCCTGAATTGAAGGAATCCGAAAACTGGAATCCACCCGACAGTACTCCATTTGGGCCGTTTGTGTTTGAGAAGTCACCACCGGTCGTGATCACGTTATCCAAGTCAGTTGGCGTATTGATTTCGACCGAATCGGCATCTCCTTGAACCAGGACCAATCCGTTGCCTGAACTGTCGCCAGCAATGGCTTTTTCGCCATTGTATTGTGCGATGCCCGTGACTTCGCCACCGGTTGCCGATGAGTCACTCGCGTAGTCCCAAACGAAAAACGTGTCGATGTCCAAGGTCGATGTGGCGCCGATTCCCGACAGATCGGTAAAATTCACGCCGACCGTGGTGAGTGTAAACGTTAGTTCCGCATCACCTCTCGCATTTTCGACCAACGCGAGGTCCAAAACCGGGATCAAAAGATCGGAGGCTGGAGAAGGGTTGCTGGAACCGGGAACAATCACCGAATTGAGTACGATTTGGCCGGATTGGGCTCCGGTCTGAGTGGCCGACTGAATCGTCAACTCATTGCCAAACCGAAAGATTGACTCCGTTTGCGATCCCGGGGCACCGTAGCGCGTCCGAATCGAGAAGTCCAAGCCCGCGAGAACGTTTGGGAATCCTCCGCGTGCCAAAGAAAAATCACCAGAAGCGTCCGTGTCGAAATTGAAGCTGCTGGCTCCGCTGGTCAGCAATAGATCTGCCGACGTTTTCGTCTGGATGGCCATAGAAGCCACCAGCGCGAGCGCAACGAGAGCGCTCGACTTAAAACAAAGGTGCATCTCTAGATCTCCGTCCCGAAATCAGTGTTGCAAAATCATGAAAAGAACATTGACGCAGCAGAACAAGGCGTCAGAGACAAACAGATAAGACCAAGCTTGCCCCCGATGGATGCTGCCCCTTTAGTAGCCCATTTTCATTACCGAGATGCAAGGCGGCGGAGGACAAATTTGGCAAGAAAAGCGAGAACGTTACTTGCGAATTAAAATGGGGGCGCACGAAACCCTTTTAATAAAGGCGTTTGAATCGCCTCGCGGAATAATAAGATTTTGTGAATCGAGGCGGGATTATTGAAAGTCGTGAGCGAAATCACCAAAACATCAAATGTCGCGTCATTCTTTTCCCATCAGGCCAGACCGAGATCCAACCCAATAAGCGCCGGGCAGGGCTTAGATTTCTGCCGAATTGCGCCGCGTGATTTCGTATCGTCGAATTTTTCGATCAAGCGTCGAACGTTCGATTCCCAGAATTTTTGCCGTCCGGCTTTTATTCCAGCCGGTCGCTTTAAGCGTATTCAGAATGTGATGTCTTTCCATCTCCGCAAGCGAGATCGGCTGGTAAGCACTGGGGCTCACGTCCATTTGCGATTCGCTGGCCGTCGACAAGTTGGAGAGATTCAGCTCGTCGATTTCAATCACGTCGGTACGCGCCAAAACGACGGCCCGTTCGACCACATTCTTCAGCTCTCGAACGTTTCCCGGCCAACGATAGGTCTTCAATTGATTGAGCGCGGCCTTGGAAAACTCCTGAATCCGCCGTCCGGTTGTCAAATTGAACTTCTGCAAAAAGAAGTCAGCGAGTTCGGCGATATCGTCAGGACGCTTTCGCAAAGGCGGAACATCAATCTGGACGACATGCAAGCGGAAATAGAGGTCTTTGCGGAATGTCTTGTCGCGGACGGCTTGCTCAAGATCACGGTTGGTTGCCGCGATGACTCGGACATCCACCGAGATCGCTTTGCTTCCACCGACGCGTTCAAAAGGATGACCCTCAAGGACGCGGAGAAACTTGGCCTGGATGGAGGGACTCATTTCTCCAATCTCGTCCAGCATCAAAGTGCCTTGGTGCGCGGCCTCAAACTTTCCGACTTTTCGATCGGTCGCACCCGTAAAGGCGCCTTTCTCGTGACCAAACAACTCGCTTTCGAGAAGCGTTTCTGAGAGGGCTGCACAATTGAGGCAGACAAAAGGGCCTTTCCTTCGCGGGCTGGCAAAGTGCACGGCTCGCGCGACAAGCTCTTTTCCGACTCCACTTTCACCTCGAATCAGGACCGTCGCGTTGCTCGGTGCGGCCCGATGAATTTGCTGGTGAACTCGCAGCATCGGTTCGCTGCTACCGATGATTTCGCTTTCTGCCCCAAGCTGTTCCCGAAGCTGATCAATTTCTGTTTTGGTTTTGCTGAGATCCTCAACCAGCTTTTGTTCGCGAAAACGGGTTTTCATTGCCAGGGCAACGTTTTCAGCGACGGCAAGCGTGTATTCCAAATCATCCGGGTCGAGGATTTTTTCACCGCGTGTGGAATAAAGATGGACGATCCCGACCGCACGTTCTTTGAATCGAATCGGCGCACATATCACACTCGTCGCGTGAATTTCCCCTTTGGAGTCGCGTATTCCCAACGCGCTATCGTCCTGAATGTCCCGCGCCAAGACCGCTTCGCCCTCACGCATCACCGTTTCCGCAAGGAACTTGGAAACGCGTTGGTAGCTGGGTTTGTTGACGGATTTCCAGGCGACGATATCAAGATCTTCAGGTTTGGGCGTGGATCGCTTGCCGGCCGGCAAAATCAAAACCGCTCCGGCATCGCATTTCGCGCCTTCGAACAATCCGTCCAAGGCCAGCTTGGCAATACTGCGAACAGTCGTTTGATTGGCGAGTTCGAAACCAAGCCGGCAGAGCTTTTTTGCGGCAAGGCCGACCGATGACGTTGAAGCTTCCTCTTCCGTCGCGGGGGAATCGACGAGGAATCGAGTTTGTCCGCGGCGATGAGTGATCGTCGTCGGTTCCGCAAC
>CAYSXI010000017.1:0-28584 GCA_964434955.1 uncultured Pirellulaceae bacterium | reverse complement strand
CTTCGGCAATTTCCAGGCCGGCGATGGTTTCCGGGCCGCGATTGTTCTTGTTTTTGCTGGGCTTCTTGTAAGCCGTTGAGAGATCGTGAACGAATTCAAGCTGAGTCTTGGCGATCCAGATCGTATCCCCGGCGTCGAGCCGTTTGTCCCCGACGAGCCGGTCATCCCCGATGGCGGTCCCGTTTCTGGAATCCAGGTCCCGGACATACCAATTGCCTTCATTTTGAAAGATTTCAGCATGGTTCCGGCTGGCCTGATCCTCCTTGATCACGATTTGGTTGGTCGAAGCACGCCCGATTGTGACGGTTCTGCCGGGAATTAGCCTGAAAACGTCAGACCATTTCGTACCGTCTCGAATTACCAGGTATGCATTCAAACCAATGTTCTCTTTTTTTCTTATCGCCGAAATTGCGACGTATAATTGAAATGAGTGTCAAAGTTGACACAAGTGCCGGCCAGTCCTTGGCTTGCACAGGAATTTATATGCGTTTTCAAGCCATTTTCTTGCTTTTGCAGGGAATCGTGATTACGCTGAAATTTGGGTTTGCTCTTTGCCGAAACGCGTGATTTTCGCCATTAATGGGCGAGAACTTCGTCTCAGGGCGATTCAGAATAGTATTACTATAATCTTAAAGGCCAAATCCGTGTGTACCAGCCTTTGCTGGTCGTGTTCCCTCATCTCATTGTATTGCATTTGCTGAGATGTTGAATTCGGTCAAGTCAAAACGCTGGCTTTTGCGGGAAAATATTGGGGCAAGGCGATTTTTTACTCCGGGAGTTTTTAACTATGTCGAGTCGATTCGACGCCAATCAAAATCTCGTTCGTCGTTTTACGGGATTGGTTGCATGCATTTGCCTTGCGGTTTGCACGTCATCCGCTTCGGCGCAGTTTTTCAACGGTCAACAAATTCAGCAGATCGGTGGTGTTCTGATCAACTCCAAAGGCGTTGTTCAAAACTCTTCGGCCGATCTCGATAAAGAGGCCCGCGACGCTATCTTGAAACAGCTTGGAAAAGTTGATGGACAGTTGGCGGACAAGGTCCAATTGCGAATGGTTTCATTGCGTGGTCTGCACGCCGAAATGGCCAAAGCCGTCGAAAAGAAAACAAAAATTTCAGAAGAAGCACAGTACCTGGCCGGTCTGCTTCGCGTTGAATACGTTTTGCTCGTTCCCGAAAAGAACGACATCCTGATCGGTGGACCAGCCGAAGGTTGGAAAGTCGACGAGCAGGGCAACGTCGTCGGTAAAACGACGGGCCTTCCCGTACTGCGTTTAGAAGATTTGATGGTTGCACTTCGCAGCTCTTCGAATGCTCGACAGGGTTACGGCATCAGCGTTTCGATCAATCCGACCGAAGAAGGCAACAAGAAACTTTCCAAGTTCTTGACCCAATTCCAGCGCTCTGGCTCACGCTTCAACGAGCGAGCCGCGACTGCCGTTGAAGAAGTCATGGGTCCTCAAGACGTTTCATTGACGGGTATCGACAAAGATAGCCGCTTCGCTCAAGTCCTGGTTGCGGCTGACTATCAAATGAAGCGTCTCAGTATGGGATTTGAAGAAGCACCCATCAAAGGGATGCCAAGTTTCCTCGAGTTGTGCCAGAAGAAAAATTCGCGTTTCGGTACGCTGACTCCACGCTTCTGGATGGAATGCAACTACGAGCCTGTAAAGCACACCGAAGATAAGCTTGCCTGGAAAATTGAAGGTAGCGTCAAAGCATTGACGGAAAACGAAGTCGTCGAAAAATCAGGTAAACGAACGGGTACGGGCCGCAGCAACAAGCTGGCCAAGACCTGGGCTGACAACATGACCAAAAACTACGACAAGCTTGCTGAAAAGCAGCCGATTTTTGCAGAACTGCAAAACATCATGGACTTGTCCGTGGTTGCTGCCTTGATTGAAAAAGAAGGCATGCTCAAGAAAGTCGGCTTGGAACTTCCTTACATGACCGACAATGGAAAATTGGCCACACCGAGCTTGAACGTTCCAAAAACAGTTCCAACTCAGTGCAGCTTCTGTGCTCTCTCGAACAGCACTCTTGTTACCGCTTCCGGTGGTGTTCAAGTTGATTCGTGGGGCGTTTTGGATAATGCCAAACAAGATGTCAAAGTTGCTGCCGTTCGATCGGCGGCTCTCGACGCTGCTGGTGAAAACTGGTGGTGGAATGCAAAATAAGTAATCGCCCTCGGGCTTTTACCAACTCCCAGAAAACGACGAAGCCAGGTCCCGCGACCTGGCTTTTTTGTTGGCCCGTTCGACCCGGAACTCGCTCGTCCGTTTGGAATACTTCCATTCGGAATCCTTTGGCGCGGTTCGAGCGACCCGAACCGTCCTCGGTTTTCAAACCCAGAGGTGCGAAATGCATGGAGTTGGAAATGAATTCCCATTCAATTCACGAAACGCAAACAAGTGATTTCGGCCAGTGGATCAAGCGAGTGAACTCGGCCCTTAAATCCAACGAGTGGTAAACGCAATTCCTGGACGCTCCCCGTCATTCAACAAAGTCCCCGTCATTCAACAAAGTCCGCCACCCGAAAACTTTCTCCTGCGACATCGACAATATCGTCGGGCATAAGTTGTTTGCGGCGACGAGTTTCAATTTCACCATTCAACAAGACCTCGCCCGATTGAATGACGATCTTGGCATGTCCGCCGGTCTCGACAACGTTCACCAATTTTAAGAACTGATCGAGACGAATGGGTTCCAAATTCGGGGCTTCGTTTTCCATACCTGTGTCTTCCCGGCCTAAGCCTTGCTGTCTAAGCCTTGCTGCCTAAACCTTGCTGCCCAGACCTTGCTGCCCAGACCTTGCTGCCCAGACCTTGCGGCCTTGAATTTTATTGGCCCAGAGTGCTTCTGGCGTGCTTCTGGCGTGCTTCTGGTGTGCTGCTGGCAGCTTGATTCTGTTCAAGCCCAACTCGCCGGGTTACTTCTTCACCGCGACTTGATCGAGCGTGTAAATCGCAAACGTAGCCAGCCAATGCTCGCCTTCATAGGAACCACTGAAAACATATTTGAATCCCATGGCCGCGTGCTCGGTGGCGGAATCCTGAAGCAGCTTTTTGCGAGGATCGTTTTTGGGAAGTTCCGAGGCGACACCTTGCAGGCACCAGGCCCTCGATAGATCCAGACCGGCAAGGTGAACGATCTTGCCATCGGTCACATCACTGACTTCGACCGGTGTCTGAAGATCTTTTGCCGATTCAAGATTGGGTAAAAAGGCATCGAACCAGGCGGCAAACTCTTTTTGGTCCAAAACACGTCGCATCAAGTCGGCTTCATTCCAGCCGGCTGAAAAGAAATCCTGTCCACTCGGTTCGTAATCGAACGGGTACTTGGTGTCTTTGAGGAAGTAGTCGCGGCTGCGTTTGACAATCAGGTCTTCCAGCTTTTCATTCTTGACGATCCTGGCGTAGTCCAGTGCCTGCCCCAAAGCGAAGGCGGTGTTGGGATGGACCCCGGTCCGAATGGGATATGTTAGCTTCGGGAGATAATCTTCGGTTCGTTGAACGAGAATCGCCTCTAGTGGCTTCAAGTTTTCACGCCATTTTTTTGCGTCCTGATCGTCCCAGGTTTCGCATTCGGCGACCAATCGAAAGTACCAGGCCCATCCATACATCCGCTCGAAGCTTTTGTTGTGTTTCTTGGCAAAATACTCGGCTTCGGCTTTCAACTTTTCGGCAGTCAAATGGGCATTCAGTTTTTCACGGATGACTCTTGCCTTCGGGTTGTTCGGATACTGCTTGAGGAGCCGGACGAGCATCCAATGCCCATGAACACTGCTGTGCCAGTCAAAACACCCATAAAACGCAGGATGCATTTCCTTGGGCGATTGCACCGATTCGGGGCCGGCCATCACGTTCGATGGCTTATTGGGGTACTCCTGATCCATTCCTTTCAACGCCAATTCGGAAAAGGCGACGACCTGTTTGGATGTCAAGCGATCGCCAAGTTTCGGGAGTTCTTGAGCCGTGAGCATGGGAGACATTGCGAATAAGAGGGAGGCGAAGAAACAGGGGGGAATAAAGCGTGAATGGGCCATCAAATCTCAACTTTCGGTTCGATTACGGATTCGAGATTATTGGACTGGAATCAAAGCAAAGTTTCAATCGTTTCAAAGTTGCTTCAATTGTGTTTGAGCCCAAACCGATTAGAATATCTAGCTTTTCAATTTGAACCTTGGCCGAGCGGAGACGATCCGCAAAAACAGCATGCAGAACCGACGCGAACCGATTGTGCCTTTCTCTGAATTTGATGTGAACCAGGTAATGGTGGACAAGGAAGGCGTTCAGGAATTGAACCCTCATCGTTTTGAGATGCAGCTCATCGACGGGATTTTGTGTGAGAATCTCGACAATTGGACCAGCGCTGGATACAAGGACGTCACGGAAGATGAGTTTTGGGTTCGCGGCCACATGCCCGACTACCCGTTGATGCCGGGCGTGATCATGTGTGAAACGGCGGCACAGCTTTCCAGCTATTTCTGCATCAAGCATCAAATGCTGGAATCCAACCTTGTCGGAATGGGCGGAATGGACGATGTTCGAGTCCGAGCCCCAGTACGCCCTGGCGACAAATTTATTGTCATGGTCCACCGGATGAAGCTGCGACCCAGAATTCTCGTCAATTCCTACTTCCAGGGTTGGGTCAACGAAAAGCTTTGTGTGGATGGCTTTATCAAAGGTGTCCGACTCGATTAAGTCGGGGCTTCGCTTTTCCGCTCGCACGGCTATTTGCGTTCGAAAACTTGCAGCACCCGAATAAGCTTGCGGTGCCTGTTCCAGGCTCTTTCGCCGGCGCGAAGTTCAAGCTGGCAGAGTTATCGTGGTTTCTGGAATTCCGGTAATTCCCTTGCAACCGCAGTTTTCCCTTGCGACCGCGGTTTTCCCTTGCGACCGCTCTTCGCAAAAAGCACTGCGAACGAATCGAAATCAAGCGGCGGTGGCAGAATTCTCAGGCGTGCCGCCAAACCGGGCCTCGGCATTTGACCGTGTTGCCGTTTTCTTAACGGTTCTTGGTCCAGTTATCCTGCCAAACACAGGCGGCCCAGGACCATCCAACACCGAATCCCACGAGCAGGCTTTGGCGTTCCGAATCAATGAGCCGATCGCTTCGCATGTCTTCGATCAAAACAGGAAGCGTGCAAGAGACCGTGTTGCCAATGGATTCCAGGCGGATCGGAATCTTTTCTTCGCCGACACCGCAGGTGGTCCGCAAACGTTCCAGCATTTTTCTTGTTGCCTGATGCATCAGGTAATACTGAATTTGATCTTTCTCCAACGAGGCTTCCGTCAGTATTTGGCTGATGACTTTTGGAATCGCGTTCACGGTAAACGTCATCAGGCTCGCGCCATCCATGTACAAATTGCTGGGCCAACGTTTCCGGCCACGCGGTTGGATCGCGTCCTCGGCTGGGCGAAATCCACCTTCGGTCGCCAGGAGCGTATCCGCCCCGGAACCATCGGTGCCGAACTGAAAATGAGTCAAGCTGGGTTCATCCGAGGCTTCAATCAGCGTCGCAGCGGCCGCGTCACCAAAAATGGTTCGTAGGCTGCGGTCGCTGGGATCAATGAACTTGCTGTAAGTTTCCGCCGTGATGAACAGAACCCGTTTTGCTGCGCCGCTACGAATCAGGCCATCTGCCAACGACAGCCCGTAAACGTAGCCACTGCAACCAAGGTTGAAATCGATTGCACCAATCGAAGTCGGTAGGTTCAAGCGATCCTGGAGCAAACAAGCGGTCGTTGGAAGCGGGTAGTCGGGAGACTGGGTGCAAAACAAAAGGTAGTCAATGGTTGAGCGATCGATATCGTTTTCTTCGAACAATTGCTCAGCGGCCTTAACAGCCAAATCGGAAGACAACTCCCCTTCAGCTGCGATATGCCTTTTCTTGATTCCCGTTTTGGGTTCGATCCGGTCAATGTGCCACTCCGGATATTCCGCAGCAAGCTCCTCGTTGGTTTCGACTTTTTCCGGGAAGTAAACGGCGATTGGGCCGATGCTGGCGTATTTCACTTCAAACAACAGTTGGCTATGGTCGCAAGAAACGGCGGCTTACGCAGATCTTGCTTCATGCAAAGACTTGCCACCGACAAACTATTATTGTGGCTGTTTTGAATGAAATCGGCAATTGGTTGCAAAACGGACATTTCCAATGCCGCTTCGCAAACCCGAACCCTAGGCCGCTTTTCGCTCCGAAGATTCGCGCGACTGCTTTTCGGCCAACTCGCGAACATCTTTCAACGCCAGCTTGGTGTACGGTTGGTCGACGCCGGTTTGCCAGAAAACCAGCGAATGATCATTCATCATTCGGGGAATGAAGTACCAATCCGGTTCGCGATTTTCGTCGGCCGAAGCAGAGATGATCAGCATGTCCGTTCCCGCAAGATTGTTGGCGACGCGGGAAAGGCTCTCGATCGGCGGACCAGGAATCAATTGAATCGAAGCTCCGCTGGCTTTCAGGGACTGGTGAGCGTCTTTGAGCTTGAGCGGTGCTTCATTCGTTCTGGCGTCGAACAAATCGAGGCCAATGTAGCGAATTTCGAATGTTGGGCGATTCCGTTGAGCTAGCTCAATCAGGTCGAGCGCTCGCTCTCCATCACCCAACCCGATCTCAACGATCCGTTGCGGCTTCACCGAACTCACGCTACGGAAAAGCGAACGTTCGCAAACGGGTTTCACAAAGTAGTTGAGGAAAAGCGAACGGAAAAAAGATGCGGCTGCCATGGCTTAACCTGAAATTCACCGATTGCTCGGGTGCGGAAATCGTGGACGTACAGGGAACGACGAATTTCGTAAAAATCGATCCTTGATCAATTTCGACTTTTGAACCGAGAATCCGTTGATTTTTCCCGCCGCAAGCTACAACTTGTGTGCCTTTCCACGTTTTACTTTGTTTCCCAAACGGAACGTTGTTGCAAAAAGTAAACATTCGGCACCTGAACTTTTCGCAGGCCCAAAGCGTACTACAGACCCCCGCGAAAAAGCTTGTTTCCCGCTAGCAACAACTTATATTTTCGAAACCCAAATGGGCCGTTGGAACGGCCTTGATTGGTTGGCGAACCTGACCCCTCTTCAATTCGCCTCAATTCGTCCCCATCGAATTGATCGAGCTCTCTACGCCCGAGGACCGTGGCGTCTCTGGATCACTGATGACCCAAGTGAACTTGCGCCTGCGCCACGAGGAATCCATGTCGAAATCGTCGAGCGAAAACAGCTCAAAACAACTGCAGATTGAAAACCTTGAACAACGTATCGCTTTGACGGCTCAAGCCGTAACCGATATTGATCCGCAGATGGTTGTTCAGGATTCTGGCAACAACATCGAAATAACGACGATGCTTCATGACGCGCATCAATCGAGTGGCGTCAATTACGTTCATGAGAACTTTGGGTTCGACGGCTCCGGGCAAACCATCGCTGTGATCGACTCGGGAATCGCTTGGGATCACTACGCGTTGGGCGGTGGTTTTGGAGCCGGCCACCATGTGGTCGGCGGCTGGGACTTTGCGGAAAACGATGCGAATCCCTACGACGATGGTCCGGCCGGCTTTCACGGAACCCACGTATCTGGAATCATCGGAAGTCTCGATAGTGAGCATCCCGGTGTTGCGTCAGGCGCGGACCTGGTTTCACTTCGCGTTTTCAACGACAACGGACAAAGCAACTTTACCTGGATTGAACAGGCACTTAATTGGGTACATGAACATCGCAACGATTTTGCCAACCCGATAACCACCGTCAATCTCTCTCTGGGGGTCGCCTGGAACAGCGACTCGATTCCAGGCTGGGCAACCCTGGAAGACGAATTTGCCCAACTCGAAGCCGATGGGATTTTTGTCAGTGTTGCAGCCGGCAACGCTTTTCAAAACTATCAGACGCCGGGCCTCAGCTATCCCGCGGCAAGTCCGCACGTGGTACCCGTTGCCAGTCACGACGCCGAAGGCCAGATGAGTGACTTCAGTCAGCGCAACCAACGGGTGTTGGTGGCCCCCGGTGAAGACATATACAGCACCGTTCCAGACCACCTGTTCATGGGAAGCCAAACCGGGCAGTTCATGCGCGGAAGTGGTACCAGCATGGCCGCGCCCTATGTCGGTGGCGCAAGTGCCCTGATTCGTGAAGCCAATGCGTTTATGGGCAATGACCATCTCAATCAGGATCAAATCTACGAACACTTCCGTCAAACCGCCAACCAGATTTACGACTCTGCCACCAATGCGTGGTACGACCGGATTGACATGCGAGCCGCGATCGATGCGATTGTCACCGATGCTCACGCGGATCAATGGACCGATGCCACCGATCTCGGAGTGCTGGAAGAGCAACTTCAAACCGAAGGCACCATCGGAAAGTTTACGGACGTCGACGCATTTCGATTTACCGCTTCCGAAGACGGGCGAGTTACGCTGAGCTTTGAGCAGTCTCACGAGTTGCAGTCTTTGTTGACCTTGCGCGATGGCAGCTTCGATATTGTCGGGGAGACGATCCAGTTTGATGTCGAAGCTGGTCAAGTCTATGAGTTTTCAATGGCGACCCAAGACGGGATCGGACACTACCAAATCGATATTGCGTTGGAGTCAACGGGTGACGGAAATCAAGGAGGGTACGACGCCCAAGATCTTGGAGTCGTAACGGATTCCCGTTTTCAAGTAGCGAACGTTCAAGCGGAAGCCTGGTACCAGATTCAATCGAGCCAGAACGGAATACTGACTGCCCAACTGCTGGCTCAGTCGAACTTTCAGTTGGAGGTGTTCGACGGGCAGGGAAACCAGCTAGGAGCCGTTGATTCCACCAATGGTCTTGCGCGATTCGACACGATGGTTGATTCCGATCAAATCTTGTTGGTCCGCGTTGTCGGGGATTTGGAACATGGCGAATTGCGATTTACGAACCTGCTCGACAACGCGAACGGCTCGATTCAGGTTGACGGAACGATTGCCAATGACCAGTTCCAGATCCGCGACCAGGCCGATCAGGTCCTGTTGAAGATCAATGGTGTGGAATACCATTTTGACCGTGACCAGGTAGAGCAAATCGCAATTCATGATAGCCAGGGACAGGATCGCATTCACGTCATCACCGGTGACGCTGACAATCTCGCAGAGATTGGCCCAGGCTCCATTCAACTGGGCAATCAGCAGTTCCAGTTGATCGCAAGCGGAGAATTTATTTCGCTTCAAAAGGGCGGGCAAGGCAACGACGTGGTCAAATTGCTTGGATCGAGCGGAGCTGATCGAATCTACTCGACCGGATATTGGACCCAAATCCAGGGACAGGGATTCCGTAATCAAGTGGTTGGCTTTTCTGAACTGCTCGTGGAGTCCGGAGCCGGAATCGATATTGCCCGACTGCGTGGAAGCGAAGGAGACGATTCGTTTGGTCTTGGCCAAAGCCAAGCCACCATGTCAACGGAGCAAGGGACTGTTGAGTTGCGTCAGGTGGATCGTGTTCTCGTGGAAGGTCGCGGCGGCAATGACCAAATCTCAATTACGGGTAGCGAAGGTTCCGATGAGTTCATTCGCTCAGTCAAGGGAATGGAATTTCTTAACGATGGCTTCAGCGCCGAGATTCAGGATATTGAGACAATCGTCGTCGACGGGGCCGGAGGCTCGGATCGTTTGCTCATCGGAGACACGGTTGGTGACGATGTCGTGACGGTAAACAATCAGGGTTTGAATCTGGCAAGTTCCAGTCTATCTCTCGATGCCACCGGGTTTGAAGTGATTCGAGCCAACAGCCATTCTGGGCAGGATCAGCTCAGGGTTCAGCTGAATGGCACCAGCCACATGGTTGAGATCGGCTGGGCCCAGACTCGATTCCAGTCCGAGGGAATGACTTTTGAGGCATCGGGATTTCAGCAAGTCGTGGTCGACGCAACTCAGTCTGTCGATGATGCCATTTCGTTTGTCGGCAATCAGTTCGACGATCGACTCTATTGGATGGGTGACCAGACAACCCTGATTTCGAATGGCCGTAACTTTCGCGGGCTTGGGTTTGAATCCGTCACTGCCGATCTTGGTGGAGGCAATGACGTGGCGATCATTGTGGGCACGGATGAACAGGAAAGCCTGGAAATCCGTCGACATCAAACACGGTGGCAAGGTGAAAGTTACCAGGGCACGCTCATGGATGTGGATCGCTTTTACGTCACGGGTCGTGGAAGCAATGACGCGGTGGCAATGTTTGGATACGGCCAGAGCGATTTCGTCTCGGGACAAAACAATCTGATCCAGTCCATTCTGGACGAGCAGCAGTTTTATCTGCGCGACTTTGCCTCGCTTCAGGCCCACGCCGATCCGGATGAAACTTCCAATGCAGACTTCGGTGCGGTGGACTACCTGTTCGAACTGCACGGCGACTGGAACTAAAAACGCGCGACTGGAACGAATGAACGCGCGCCTGGAACTGAGAAACTGGCGAATGGAAAAAAGCCGGCGATCAGCTTTGCCGTAGGCAATAAAAAAGGGGCAGCAAAAATTGCCGCCCCGCAAGATTCATTCGAGCACGAGTTCTAGTTCTCAAATTCTTTTTCGTAGGCTTGGCCTTCGACGAAAACGCCGGTGTACCATTCCCAAGGGTTCAGTTCGCATTCAGAACTGGTGTAACCCGTCAGAGCGAAAGTCGCGTTCGTGTTATCAACAGCGAAACCTGGGTTGATGAATCCGTCACCATTGTCATCTTGGAATGCTCGAACACTTCCGTCAGCGAACAAGACGTTCAAAGACTTGCTGTGGTAAGCGAACATGTCGCGAGTATCCTGACGGTATTCAACGTCCGTTCCGACTTCGCCCTTGGTAATCTCGGTGAATACAGAGAGGACAGCGCGAGTCAAAGCCGAAGCGTTTGGATCATCGGTGTTTCCAGCCGTTACGACTTTGTTCGAAGCGATAACCGAGATCGAAGGTCCGTCGTTCATGGTTTCAGAAGCGGGAGCTCCTGCAGGGATGTTCCATGGAGCGGGAATTGAGCCGTTCAATGCACCGTCACCAGCGCCACCCGAGGTGTCACCGCGAGAACCACAACCCATCAAAGCGATCGAAGAAGCTGGCTTGTTGCCTTTGTCCATTTGGCTTGCGCGAAGAGGACCAACGGTGTGCTGAATCACCGCACCAACGTTTCCACGGTACCACTCTTTCATCGATGTGATTGCGTAGCCGGTGGAAGGGTCAAAGAGTGGGGCAGATCGAGCAAGGAACCAGCTCGACGCGTAGTTGGTGTTCCAGCCGCCAGCGAACAACAAGTCAGAAACTTGTTGGCCGGTCATGACTGCACCGGGAGTTCCAGGGAATTGACCTCGAAGACCAGCGCCACGTCGGGCTTCTGGACCTTTCGAACTTGAGCTTGAGCCACCCATGTAAGAAGAGATTTTCTCACTGGTTTGGCAGATACTTGATGGGCAAAGCAAGAATGCTGGTTGGATCTCTTGATCAACGCAGTCAGCAACCCATCCGTACAATTCGACCGAACCATCTCGGTCAGGGTCGAAAGCACCCGTGCAATAAGATCCGTCTGGAGCGTTTGAAGATCGAGTCAACAAACCCAAACCGAACTGACGCAAGTTAGACTTGCATTGTGTCGAACGAGCAGCGTTTCGAACAGCGATGAATGCTGGGAACAGCAACCCGATCAGGATGGCGATGATAGCGATAACTACCAACAGCTCAACCAAAGTGAATCCTTTTCGTCTCATTAAAGAGCTCCCCTAAAACGAATTAAAAAAAACTAGCAGCAGAAGTAAATCTCACGGGCGACATTCTGCTTTTTGATCGTTAAGAAATCGCGAAGGTAAAATCGTGTCCTCGTGAATTGTGTGAAAAATTTTGCCGGTGGAATCGGCATGGCTATTCTTAGTGTTTTTGCATTGCACATTAAGCAAAACCACATTGCACAAAACCACATTGCGCAAATCTTGCCGGGCGAATGTTTAAGAACGCCATTCTGAAAGGCTCAAAGTAGACCAGTCTCAATGAGCCGATTTGCGGATTCGAAGCTGTCGATCGAGCTTCTATTTGTCCGTTATTGGAATTGGCTACTTTCCGTTTACAGAAACTGATTTCAATTCCAATGGTGTTTGCGTCTTGCCTTTGCTAGAAGCCTTCCTCATTTCGATTGGCTGTATCCGGCGCGGCATCTTCAAATGGTTCGAGATTGCGATCTTCATCGTCTGCTGTTCCTTCGCCGCGCTTTGGTTGCTTGTTTCCGCGGCACCCAGAACATGAAGTTACCGAAACACAAATCGCAATCAAAAGAAGTCCAGCGACAATCGCCTTAGACCAATTCCCAAAGTTCATTTTGTTTGCTCTTAGAACGTATCCTGAGGAATTTTTTCCAAGCCGTCACGCGTCCCAAGAGCTCGACGAATCACTGGATCGATGTCACTGGACAGGGTTTGCGTTTGACCGTCCGCAAAACCGAAGTTGATAAAACCGCCGGAATGCCAGCTTCCAAAGGCAAATTCACTGGTCGTATCCAACTCGACGGACATGGAGCAAAGAAACTCGGTCAAATCGATGCATTGATCAACGTGTCGCGAGCCGATGTACCAGCGGTCCATTTGCTCTTCCCAGTTGAACTGGGCTTCGCCCACGATAATGGTGTTACTTGCTCCGTCCTGGATCGAATCCATCGAGACCCGGCTGCGATTGAACAAGAGCCCGTTGGCAATTCCAGGGTCCATGGTGCTTGAAACGTAATTGCCCCCGGAGCGAAGATTGTCGTCGACCTGATTGTCACCTGCGCAACCGACGTAAGTTGCCGGAACTCGCTTTGGTACAAAATTGTCATCAAAGTGTTCTGGGGCAAAGTCAGAGGGACATCGAAATACATCGAGATAAGTCTGGATGGCTTCATAATTGCCCGTCCCTGCAACCGACCAACCGCCTGTCCCTGAAGTGCTCAAGCCGAGATCAAGATCCGCATAGACGGATTTTTGGTCGATATAGGGAAGAACGTAGGCCGACCAGGCCGCTCCTTGAGAAGCTCGTTCGTCTTCACCGACTCCACTCCCGTGATCGGCCTCATCGCCGGTCGGATCAAGAGTGACCAAGTCCTGATGACGCCCGTAGACGCCCATCGGAAAGTGACCTTTGCTGGAATGATAATTTTGCAGGCCCATTGTCAATGAGCGGATGTGCTGCATGCACTGTGATTTTCTGGCAGACTCGCGAATCGTTTGGATGGCCGGGAAAAGCAGGCCGACAAGAATGGCAACGATTGCAATGACCGTGAGCAACTCGACAAGCGTGAAGCCCCTTCGATTTCCGTTTCGATGAAACATGGAATCCCGATCGAGATTTATAGGATAGGTGCGAATGAAACCCGTCGTCGTGCAGTCAAAACCAAGCTCCTCTCGGCATTTCGAATGACAATTCGCCCGTCGACGATCATTAGCCCCTGAGTTATAGGCAATTTTATGAAGAACAAATTAAGCCCAGACAAAATCTTGCCTTAATGCCAGCTCATGCGAGAAACCGAGGGATTGGAAAGCAAAAAGCTTTCGAATCGGCGGAATGTCCGCGCGGAAAGCGGCCGATTTTCCGAGTGAAAAAGGACTACGCCAGTTTATGAAGACGGCGAATCGTCCATTCCATGGCCAGGGCGACCACGACAAATACAAGCAACCAAATCATCGTCCGTCGACCGAATTCCCGGTTGGGAGTGCCCAGAAGGAATGTGATTGTGGCACTCAAAACATGGCGTTGGAATTCAACTGATCTTATAATTTTCCCATCAAGACCACGGGGAAATCTGCAATGAATGACGGCGAAAATACTTTACCGAAACACAAGCAACCGTCTCCAAAAACTGGACAGGATTCGCCTGAGACCGGCGCTGATCTGGATCCGAAGACAGAAACGATCGACGCGAAAAAACCTGGCCCCTTCAAGATTCGCGAAATAGGCCCCGGAGATGAATTCGGTGACTTTGAAATCATCAAGCTCCTGGGTAAAGGCGGAATGGGCGCCGTGTACTTGGCAAAAGATCGGCGTTTGGATCGCGAAGTGGCCCTGAAACTGCCGATCGCGGACGAAGGAAGTGGAAGCTATGACCTTAAGCGATTTCTGCAAGAAGCCCGTTCCGCAGCAAAACTAAATCATCCAGGGCTTTGCTCAATTTATGAGGTTGGCGATTACCAGGGCCAGCCGTTTCTTTGTTTGGAATACGTTGAAGGGAAGAGCCTCGATCACTACCTCAAGCCCGGCAAACCATTGAAACCGGATACGGCCGCGAAGCTTGCCAAGCGTATCGCGGACGCCGTGTATTTCGCCCATGAGCGCGGAGTAATCCATCGGGATCTAAAACCCGCAAACGTCATGGTCAACAAGCAGAAGCAACCGATTGTGATGGACTTCGGGTTGGCCCGAATCGAACAGCGTGAGGAGGATACACGCCTAACTCAAACAGGAATGATCATGGGGACGCCGGCATACATGGCTCCCGAACAAATCGGCGGAGTCACGAAGGAGATCGATGCGCAATCAGATGTGTATAGCATGGGCGTCATGCTTTACGAAATGCTTGCTGGAGTGTTGCCGTTTCGGGGCAAAGTCCACGAGTTAATGAGAAAGGTGTTGATTGAAGAGCCGCCAAAATTGTCGGAAGTCAACGCGGAAGTGCCGACGGCACTCGAGAGAATCGTGCAAAAGGCAATGGCCAAAACGAAGACGGATCGTTATGCCTCGATGGCCGATTTTTCCACCGATCTAAGAAAATATGTTGAAGGCAACGGACAATCATTAGCTGCTGCTGACATGGCGAGTCCAGCTGAAAATGAAGTCCCAGTCCAAGAGCAAGGGCTCCCGCCCGGCGAGTTTGAATCGGTTTTCGCATCATTCCCCGCGATCCAACAACCGACCGCTTCCCCTTTGGCGAAAGCCGGTCGTCCAGAAAAAAAACTGAACCCAGTTGTTCTGATTGGAATTGGGGCTTCATTTGCCATGATCATGGCAGCGTTTCTTGGTTTTGCAGCCTGGATGGTTTTGGCGGGTTCCGACAAGTCGGATCCAAACAAGGGGACGGCAACGAACGAGATTGTGGCCGCGACAGGTTCAAATAAAGCAGATTCAAAAAGCAAGGATATGGACGAGAATTCTGCGGTTGCGGACGACAAAAAGGATGACAGAAGTCAGGCCAGAGACGTCCCCTCAAACGGTCTGAAATCTCCCAAAGGTATTCGCGACACGGTTGGCGAAAGCGACAAGGAAACAGAATCGCCTGTCTCGCCGAATGAAGTCGCAATCAATTCGTTCGAGGAACTTAAAGAAGCAATCGCAAATTTGCAGAAACCAGATTCTTCGATCAGTCGCTTGGTGCTGGATCGTGGCCTTGCACTTGAAGAAACGCTAAGTTTCAAGAACCACAAGGACGATTTTTTGCTTTCTTCCGCGTCGGGCATCGCCGACTGTTTTGTCAGCGCGAAGGAAAAAGGAGGGTTCAAGATTGAGTCGGTCGACGACAAAATTTTGACCGTGAAAGATCTCAAAATCATTGCAAATGTGGACCGCGAATCTCCTTTGTTTGAAATCGAGGGACAAGTCAGGTTTGAGAATTGTGTCATTGTCGGAGGAAGACAGCTCTTTGCATTCAGGAATGCTCAGGTTGTATTTGAAAACTGCCAGTTATGGCAGCAGGCATCAGGTAGGGAAGATTCAAATCGACTAACGAATGCCGAGGGGAATTGTACAATCGTCATCGAAAACGGCTTGGTGCAAAGCGATTGTTTGGTTGGTTGCAAGGACGAAGAATCCGTGGTTCGATTCGAGCTCAAGAATAGTTCGATCGTCGGTGGCAAGGAGTTGGTCCAATCGGATACCCCTGAAAAATGCTCCTTCGAGTTTGAGCAATCCTTGTTGCTAACACCCGCGAATCGCTTTCCCGACGAATTTGGAAAATTGCTCCAGAAAAAGAAATCTGTTCCAAATTTAAGTGGTTCAATCAAGATTATTCGGCTTTGGCGTCCCGCGACAAACAAGAGATTGAATGGATTGCGAAACGCAAACTTGATGCTGAAGGAGGTTCTGGGAAAAGGAACCGAAGTACTTGATTACGGAATCGAGTATCCCGTTTACTTTGATTCGGTTTCACAGAAATTCCTGCCGAAAACAGGTTATCAAACAACTCGTGCTTTGTTGGAGCACTTTCCAGAATTCGGCGTCAACCTGGATGATTTGCCTATGGTTGAAAACTCCTTTTACGAGTTGTTGGATTCCAGTTTTCAATGTGAACGTCAAATCTGGAATGCGCTGATTGCGAATGAAACCGGCAAGTTGCCACGACCGCCGAAGCTTTTTGTCATCGAAGCGAATGGGAATCCAAAACAGGATTTTCTTGACGCCTTCAATAACGCGAATTCGGAAACGGAAATACAGATTTGCACCAACGCACCGATCTACCTTTCCCCGGGAGAGGCAAGTATCGCTGGCTTGCAAGGAGCGGTCACCATTCGCGCAGGTGAAGGTTATCGGCCGTTGTTTTCGCGGAACGGAAATGGCTCCGGGGTTTTGTTAAAGGTAAATGGACGCAGCAGCACGAACCAACCTTCAGCACTGCGGCTTGAAGGGATAACCTTTGCAGACAATGGACCCGCACAGAGGGATTATCGCCGCTCCGTGTTGGTGCAAGGTGTCAATTTGGAAGCCGAGTCGTGCATTTTTATCGAAGCCTATGGAGCCGTGGAGGGAGTGTATCCGGGCCCAGCGGCAGTTCCACAAATTCGTTTGAGAAACTGTTTCTTTTTCCACTTGCCACTGAAGACAGATATCACGTCGGTTTCATGCAAGACGGGGAGCGTTTACGTAGAAAACTGTCTGGCAATTCGAGGGCGCTTCTTGATCAATTACAATTCGGGAAACCAAGCCGGGGAAAACACGATTGCGATCAACAAATCGACGTTTATTGGTACCGATTTTGTCTCGTATAGCAGTGGTCAATGCAGCAATTTTCTTCAGTTCAAGGGCAATGTTGTCAGCGACGGGATTCATTTGTTTGGAGTTGATTCAAACCAATCGAAATTCTCGCAGCGATACACGAAATTGGATCTTTCTGGAAACGCGTATTTCCGATTGCAACACCCGCTTTGGCCCGAAACATCAGGTTTTGCGAGCAAGAACGGAAGTGCCGACTCTTCCCAAGCCGTGAGGCTCTACAGGCGGTTGGTCGGCGGGCAAGATGCCGATTCGAGTTTTCGCTCAAGTTCGATATTCAACCGGCAGCTTGTTGAACTCACCAAACAAAGAATCGTTCCACCTCAGTCGCTCAAGCTGGCAGGCGGTAGGCGAAAGCAACCCGGCTGCAATGTCGATACTTTGCCAGAATTGCCACTCAAGTTAATGGATGTCTATCCAGCCAACGTTTTGCCCCCGCGCTCCATGTTGCCAAGGAAAAAGTGAAGTCAAAAACGGCGGCGGAATGTCCGTGCGGAAAGCGGCCGATTTTCCGAGTGAAAAAGGACTACGCCAGTTTATGAAGACGGCGAATCGTCCATTCCATGGCCAGGGCGACCACGACAAATACAAGCAACCAAATCATTGTCCGCCGACCGAATTCCCGGTTGGGAGTGCCCGGAAGGAATGTGATTTGGTCTTGCGGTGCAACCAAAGAGTAAAGCGATTCGGGATCGCCAGGATTGGTGTTTAAATCGTCCACGCCGATGAAGTACTTGCCGTTGGTCTTGTCGGCAAACTGTTGCAACAAAGCGTCATTGCGTTGCGGCCGTGCTTTCTCCAAGTCGGGAATTTTTGCTTCAACCGTCGTCGTCAGAATGTCGCCCTCGGGGCTTTCAGGAACAGGCAGGCTGACGCGATATTCACCATCCGCCAAGGCAGTGAATTGAGCCGAAAAAGTCCCTGCCCGAACCGAGTCCTTTGCCGCCTTGAGATCCAACGTTTCGGTCGAGCCATCCGGTTTCAACAACACAGCGGAAACAGTCTCCGCGACCAAAGGTTCGTCTTGAGCATTTCGAAGCATGGCTTGAATCACAACCTGGTCGCCCACCCAGCATTGTTGTTTCTCAGAAAGCAATACGCCTCGTGTCGAATCACGCAGGAGCCGTCCTTGCGATGCCCACCGAATCAACTGAGTGTAGAAATCCTGGAAGTATGCGACGTCAAAATTTCGAACACGCCACATCTCACCACTTCCCTGATAGAAAACGCGCCCGGAACCGTAATACTGGGTTGCCATGTAAATTGGCAGCTCGTCGTTGATGACCGTGTCCGGGTCGGAAAACCTGGCCAGCACATCGGCCCCGGCCTTTTGTTCGTTGACGGCATAGTAACCATAGATTCCTTCGAATGAATCCCAGGTTTCCTGACTCTCGGCCGAAGTCGCACCGAGCCACAATTGTCGCGAGGCGCGTCCTTCCCGAGTGAACTGGATCGGAAAAGCGGTCTCCCCGCCAAATCGCCCAAGCTTTAAAGTGGGGGAAGCCTGAGAATAAAACGAAACCGGGTACAACCGCCGAATCAAGTCGATCGCTTCGTCGCCACGAGCCCGCCTTGTCCATTCAGGTGTGAATACGGGACCGGCAATGACGATCATCCCGCCGGCTTGCTCGGCGACCCATTTTTCCAAAAGCTTCGATTGCTGAACCGTCAATTCGCGCCAATCCGGATCGAAGGCAATCACGCAATCGAATTCGAACATGGATTCACGATCCGCCGGGAAGTCATCCAGCAATTCGTCGGATTCCTGATCGGCACCCGCTTGAGCACTTTGCAACCAAACGCTCAACGTAATGTCTTCGTCCCGATAAAGTTGATTTCGCAGGAACCGGAATTCACGTGTCGGTCCACCTGCCATCAAGAGAACGCGTGTTTTCTTTTCAATCACTTCGACGAGCGCTGAACGCTCATTATCACGCGGATCCAAATCCTGTTTCACGCCTTCGATTTTCAACGTGTATCGACGTTTGCCTTCTTCTTGCCGGGACAATTCGAATTCAATCGTCGCGTGCTGACCGTCCGCGCCAAGTCGAATCGAGTCTTCCGCCTCAATCATCTCGGCTTCCTGGCCTTTTTCGTCCTGAGAAACAAGCTTGATCGCAACCGTTTGCCCGGCCATCCCAACACTTTTGATCAATCCCGAAATCTTGAACTTGTCGTTCGGGAACACTCGCGGAGGTGCTTGCAAATCATCGACCCGCACGTTCTGTGGTTGCTTGTCGCTGCCGATGCCTACCGAATAGACCGGAATGTTGGAGTCGGCGCAAGTTGCGACTGCGCGGGCGGCCGAAGATCCTTCGTTGTCGCGGCCATCCGTGATCAGTACCAGTCCGGCGATCGGGCCGCCACGTTCTTTGTTGGCAATGAACTCAACTGCCCTTGAAAGGCGCGTCGCGGTGCCTGTTGGATTTAGCGCTTTGCCCCAGTTTTCGGGGAGCTTCTCCGTATCCGCGGTTTCGTTTTCTTCCTCGGAACGTGTTTCGACGACATTGATCATTGGATCACTTTGTCCCAAGCCAATGCTCGTCATCAAGTCGTATTCACTGGCTCCGGTGTGGGCCATCCCGATCAAAGCAACGGATGCCAACAATGTCAGTGAGCTTGCCGCTAACAACCAACTAGCGAATTTCTGTTCCGGGTCCTTCATGCGTGAAAGATAATAGACGACCCCGAGGATCAAGGACAAAACCAATAGGCCCAAACCAATTCGTCCCAACAAGTGGGAGCGCTCGAGATCCTGCTTTGATTGCGCGATCAATTGCGCCTTGCGGTCTTGCGGAGCTTCTTCGTTCTCGATTCGTTCCAAAGATGCAAGGAGCTCGGGTTGCGGCTGTTCATCGAAGCGATACACGTTGACATCGTGTTCTTGTCGAAGGCGTTCCAGCAATTCCGTATTGGCGATGGTTCGGACGACGTCGTCAATTCGTCGTTGTGGTTGCGGCTCGCCATTGGGTCCAGGATCGCGCAGCCCCATACTCAGGCTTGTGTCGACCAGAACGCTGACCCGGGACGTCTTGACCACACGCGTTTCACTTCGTTTTTCCGGATTCAAAACGAAAATCACGAGCCCTGCAAAAGCCAGGATTCGCAGCGACGTCAGCAAAAAGGTCAATCCGGTCGGAAGCTCAACCGAGTCCGCCCGATACATCATCACGATGTAGCCGATCAAAACGATGCCGATGATCAGAGCAAGCAACAGATGCCACCACTGCGAAAGCGGCACCATCGGAACCAACTCGTAAAAAGTCTGTATCTCGTTCTGAGCAAACAGCTCAAAAAAATTCATCAGCGGCTCACCTGACGTTTGGGGTGATAACTGCAAGAGTACGCCAAAATTTGTTCGACAATCATGATGAAAATTAGCACGAGCAATAGAATCTTGCTCAGCATCGACGTCGAATTTTTCTGGATTTCGCTGCTGAATTGATCCCAGCGCGAAACCTTGGGCGAAGCGGACTCATATTGTTTCGAAATTGCCTGTCGAGTCATCACCTCGAGCTGGCTTTCACTCGTGTCGATATTGAGTGCAAAGCGTTGGGTTTCGGCTCGGTTTTCGTCTCCCGTCAGCCAGGCCTCATAGATTCCAGGTCGTTGGACTTCGACTCGCGATTGGGGATCGCTTCCGCCGAGCACGACTTTGGAAAGATCTCCACCCAGTGATTCGGCATTTTTCTCGACAGGAATCCGCGTCGTTTCATCGACTCCCGGCGCGACAAACACCACGCTGGGTCGGAATCGATCCGTCCGGTACTTGAGCTCGATCGGTTGTCCAACTTGTCTTCGAGTCACGGCGTGAGCTCCGCTCGCCAGCCAGTCTTCCATGATCAACAAAGTCGCGGGGTAGGTCCCGTTACGGGCCCAGTTATTCCATTCCGGCGACACGGTCGATGTCACGCATACCACCTTGCCTTTGCCGAAATTACGCGTCGCAATCAGTGGCCAATTTGCTTCACCGCGGATTGTTGCTGCGATTTCGACATTCGGGTCCTTCGTTTCATTCCATTCCAAAGGTGGGCGGATGATTTGTTTGACCTGGACCAGGTCCAAGGGCGAATTTTTCATGTCCAACACCGGCTTGAAAAACAAGTGCTGCCGGGGCGCGATGTCGGGCACGATGTCTTCGATCAGTTCGGGAATCTCGATGGATTTTTCAAGCGGCATCGGCAAAAGGCCTTCACCGTCTTTGAAAAGTTGCGAGTTGTAAAAAGCGAGGTTGGTGTAAGGTCCGACGAAAATGCCCAGTCCCCCGCCCTGCTCGACGTAGGATTCAAGGTTGCGAACGGCTTTTTCATCCAGCCGATCCACGTCCGTCAAGTAAATCACGTCAAACTGTTGAAGTGTCTCGAGGTTGGAGTCGCGAATGAACTCCTTGGGCTGTGTTTCCGGCGCGATTCCCGTCATCCCGCCAGGACTGATGGCACGCCCGAGGAACTTTGAGTTCGACTGAGTTTCGTTGTCAACGATCAAAACGCGGGCCGAAGTGGCGAACTCAACGACGGACCAGGCGACGTTGTCGGAAAGTATGCAATCTGCCGCCAAACGGGCTCGGACCGCTTGAGGGCCCGTACCGCGAAAGAAGACCGGGAACCGTCGCGTTTCCGTTTCTCCCGGTGGAATCGACTCGAAAAATACGGTCGGCAGCTCTTCTGGTGTTCCCTCGGAATCCATGGGGGAATCTTGACCCGATGGCAAATCATAGGCAAAGGTTCCAACGTCGACCTGGATCTTGGATGCCGTGGTCGAGCCCAGGTTTTTGACCGAGACCTTCATCATCAAAGGGATTCCCGCGACCCGCACGTTTCCTTCCGGTTGCAATTCTGTAATCGCAAGGTTCGGCGCCGGTTCACGCGCACATTGAATCAATTCCAATGCCGACGCTTCACCGGAAATCGTTTCGAGCTGCTGCTGAATTTCAGGCTGGTTGTTCCAATCCTTGGTCCGAAAATCAGAAACCACATAAACCCAGGCGTTTTCCTTTTCTCGGGATCGAATCAACTTCTCAACCGTTTGAAGAGCCGCCTGGGGACCAACCGACAATTGGGACAATTCGAGTTGCGATCGCACGTCTTCCAGCAAGTTGTCAAAATCACTGTCGACGGCTCGCCCATTGATGTCGGCGACAACGGATAGCTCCTCAAACTCAGCGTTTTCCCCCGCGGATTCATCGATCTTGATGTCGGCTTGGGAAAATCGAAGCAATGTGACTCTTTGGTTTTGTTGATTCCTGGTACGTGCGGCGACCAAAGCAATGACATCGCGTGCGCGATCGTAGGCCGAAATCTGACCCGAACGATCCTCCATCGAGAAACTGTCGTCGACCAAAATATAGTGGTGGGTCGTCGAACCGCCGACAAATCGCGACAACGCATCATTGTTGCAGCCGATTTGCCCAAGCGTGAACAGGGCCAGTAGCATCGCCGCAATTCGTGAAAGCAAAAGCAATAGCTGTTTTAGCCATACCCAATTGCGATGCTTCTTGTGGCTTTTCAGCAAGAATTCCATCGCGGCCCATTTGACGCGACGGTGCCGCATCATGTTGATCAAGTGAATCAAGATGGGAAGCAGGAACAATCCGGCTGCCAATCCTGCCCAAATGAGCGGCGAAGTTGTCAAAATGTTTTGAAACATGAACTTGCTGACTCAAACTAATTTCGATGGTGCATGCCGAGGCGGTTGCTCAAATACTTGGCCAACGCCGCGTCCAATGAATCGCCTGTCTTGATCAGGGCGTAGTCAACCGTGTTCTGAGCACAGCCGTGTCGTACTTCATCGAGGAATTCGCGGATGGCTTCCAGGTAACCCTCGCGAAGGGCTCTTGGGTTGCAGTTGAGGAATTCGTCCGACTCGAGGTCTTCGAATCGGGTCGGGCCGGAGAAAGGAAACTCGATCTCGTCGTCGTCCATGACGTGAAACACCAGAACATCGTGGCCACGCTGTCTCAAAAGCCGAAGCCCTTTGAGCGTGGTTTCGACATCGGTGAACAAGTCAGAAATCACGATCATCATTCCACGTCGCGGGAAAGTTTCCGCCGCGCCATGAAAGATATCATAGAGGTTTGTCTTGTCGGCCGGCTTGCTGACTTCCAACGAATTGATGATCGACATGATGTGATTGCGTTTGCTTCGCGTCGGCACTTTTGCGCGAATTTTCTTGTCGAAGCTGACGCAGCCGACGGCATCCTGCTGTTTCAAAATCAAATAAGCGAGGGAAGCGGCAATGGTCGAACCGTATTCATACTTGGTCATTGCGCCATTGCCGTACAGCATGCTATTCGAAACATCGACCAGCAAATGGCAGCGCAAGTTCGTGTCTTCCTCGAACTGCTTGACGTACAGTCGGTCCTGGCGGGCCCAGACTTGCCAGTCAACGTGTCGAAGGTCGTCACCGGTTACGTATTCTCGGTGCTGAAGAAACTCAACCGATTGGCCAAAATAGGGACTTCGGTGCATCCCGGAGAGGAAGCCCTCCACGACATGCCGCGCCCGAATTTCCATCCTGCCAATCCGCTTGATTGCTTCAGGATGCAAAAATCTTTTGGAATCGGGCATCGCTTGTTAGCTCATCCTCTTTGGTTGGAGTCACGTCGATCAGGTGATTGACGACATCGTCGGAAGTGATGCCATCGGATTCAGCAGCAAAGTTGATCACCATGCGATGTCGCAAAACAGGAAACGCAAGCGCAGCGATATCGTCCGTTGAGACATGGGTGCGTCCATAAAGTAGCGCCCGGGCCTTACCGCCAATAATCAAAAACTGGACCGCTCGAGGTCCTGCACCCCACGACACGTTTTCGCGAACGTAGTCCGGAATGCCTTCCTGTTTTACACGCGTTTGGCGAACCAGGCTCAAGGCGTAACGGATGACGTGATCGGAGATCGGCACGTCACGCACAATTTCCTGAAGCTTGATGATTTCATCGCCACTGAGGACCGGTTGGACATTATCAGTCATTCGCTGAGTCGTTTTTCTCGCGATGCCAAACTCTTCGTCGAAACTCGGGTAGTCGACGAAGATTTTGAACATGAACCGGTCCTGCTGCGCTTCGGGGAGAGGATATGTCCCTTCTTGTTCGATCGGGTTTTGAGTTGCAAGAACGAAAAACGGATCGGTTAGCGGATGTCGTACTCGCCCCACCGTAACCTGGCGTTCCTGCATCGCCTCGAGCAACGCTGCCTGGGTTTTGGGCGGAGTCCGGTTGATTTCATCCGCCAAAATAATGCTGGAGAAAATCGGACCTTCCATGAATCGACGTTCACGCGCGCCGGTCGATTTGTTTTCTTCAAGGACTTCGGTTCCCGTGATGTCGGCGGGCATCAAGTCAGGCGTGAACTGGATTCGGCTGAAACTGAGATCCAGTGTGCGAGCGAGCGTGCTGATCATCAGGGTTTTGGCCAGTCCCGGGACCCCTTCCAGCAGGCAATGACCACGACTAAAAATCGAAATCAAGATCTGTTCGACAACATGTTCCTGCCCAACGATCACTTGGGAAAGCTCGGCCAGGATTTTTTCGCGTGCTTGATTCAGGCGACTGACGGCTTCGTGGTCCAGCGGGGAACCGTCCATTTCATTTGACATGGAGAAACTCACTTTGACTGCCGCCGACTTTTCGCCGGCGAATTCACCCGTGATAAACCGGCAAGCTACCTTTGGCCAGATGAGCTGGATGGACCGGGACGACTGGAGAAATCCAGGTCGACCGGAAGGCAACAAGCGAAGGTTCCGGGTCAGGAACGAATAAAAATTGAAAGGGCGTAGTCTCTAGGATAATCAGCTTTGAACGCCGACCCAATAGGACGACCCGAATTAAGACGACGAGTTGAGAATTCCAGTTCCGAAATTAACTAACCTGACGAATACTGAAATCGCAAGTTTACCATTTGCCACCAAATAGGGACTTGACTTCCGGGACCTTGCGAAGTTAGCCGGCTAGTTTTTATTCGGGTCCTTCACCTTTTCCCGACGCATTTTTGCCGCCCGATCCAAAGCTGCTTTCAAATTCGGAACCGCACGATTCACACGAACGTTTCCTCTCGCCCGTTGGACAGGCGCTTTTTTGTCCTTTGGTTTTTTATCTTGATTTGCGTCCTTGCTGTTCGGCTTTTGTTTCAAGCCACCTTTTTTGGGATCGGCTTTATTCTTGTCGTCGCCGTCTTTCGCCTTTTCGCGTTCCTCTTTTTCTTTGGCCGCTTTCTCGCGGGCCGCTTTTTGTTTTTCGCGTTGTTTCCGCATTCGTTCTTCGTATTTGACGCGATCTTTTTCGTGTTGTTTCAGTTCTTTTTCGAACTTGGTGCTGTAGGTCCGGTCGACATCCAGGTGAGCGACCGGTCCCGGGGCAAGTCGATCTTCCGTCAATTGAATATTCAATTGATTTCGGTCGACTTGAACCTGCACCTGGTTCTTGTCATTTTGCGTCACGATATTAAAGAGCTGCGACGATGAACGGGTTGTCGACTCGAGGAACAGCTCGCGACCGGTCCGGGCATCAATGCCACCAACCTGGAAGCGTCGGAAACTTGGTTGAGTCGTCGTGTAGACTTGCCGCCCCATAATCAAAACGGGTGAATCGGAAGGTTGGTATTCAGGAATGCTGAAATATTCGACGAATACAGGGCGTTTCCATTGGGCCTTGCCCGATTCGCGGTTGATCAACTGCACGTAACCGTTGGTCAGTGGAATCATGTATTGGATTCCCTGAGCGTAGAATTTTCTGGTCGAATCATTGTAGTAGGTGCTCGGCGTTCGGATTTTTCGCGCAATCAGTCGCCAGTACTTGCCGAATGGAGCGACCTCGATTCCATATATTTTTTCTTCCGAATCCATGTGAACTGAACATTTGACTCTCGAGTCGCCGCTCAAGGTCTCCGTCATTTCGAACTCGCCCTCGGGCGTCAGTGTCGAAATCAGTTTTCCTTGAAAGAGAACGCCACGCGAACGGGAAGGGAATTCCTTCGTCCAAACCACCTTTTCGGATTCGAAGTCGTATCGAGACAGCGTCTGTTTTCCATCTTTCGATTTTGAAAGAATGACTCCGGAACCGCATCGTTGCCAAACCGAACCGAGTTTGGAATCGATCGAAAGTTTCTTCTTAAGCGATCCGTTTCGAAGATCCAAAACATGAACTGTACGTCCACTTGGTTCAATCACGCAGACCGAATCTCCATTGGAGGTCAACTGCGAGCCTGCCGGGAATCCGCCTTTTTGCCAGAGCAAAGTTCCTGTCAGAGGGTCGGCGCAAACGACATTGGATTGTTTCATGTAGCAGAATCCGTCTTTGAGGACTTGCGACGTGTTGCCAATTGGCTTGCGCGTGTAGTTGCTGAGGAATTTCTTCTCAATGTTTCCCCAAGTACTGTCGGTCGAAGTGTTGAGGCCTACGGCCATCATGTAGGGCGAAGCATTCGCGCCTTCGTCCGTCGGTTTGGTGTCGATTCGCCAAATCAAGGACTTTTGTTTCTTCCGAAGTTTATGAAGGTCGACGCCAACAATGTGATAACCATAAACGGCGACAAGAAGATTTCCATGAATCATGTAGTTGGCAGTCATACCCGTTGAATAGCCGCTGCGCGGATTCTCCTCAAGAAAACCGATGTCGGCAACGTCTTTGCCCTGCTCGTCCTTGATGACCATGCGGCGGCGGCTGGGATTAAAGAAGAACTGGAACTTGTCCTTGTAGCGCCCGTCCGCTTGCACGCAATTCATCGGCATCATCCGATTGTTGGACGAGAAGCGACGATTGACGTTGATCCACGAAGTCTCGACTCGACCGACTTTCCAAGGTGTTCGCTTGGATGGCTCGGGGACCGTCGAACGGAACTTCTCGAACAGTTCATTTCCGGTTTTACCCTCGAAGCAGACAACATCACCGTAAGAGTCCTTGAGTCGTTCATACCAGGTCAGAGCGACTTGCGGCTCGCAGTTTTGTCGCATCAATTCGGCAAACATTCCTTCCGCTTTGGCCCGAGTCTCGCGGCTTTCCGATTCAAACAACTCGGCCAGGGCGAATTCACATGCCAGCGAATCACCATTTTGAAGATAGCGTTCGGCAAAGGTCATCAAGTCAGATTCTTTGAAGTATTTGTTGCCGATCATCCGCGTGTAGAAAACAAACTGATCGTTTGAAATCGACTCCAACTGGGCCATCGCCTTGGTGCGAATCAAATCAGCCATTTCCTGCGACTTGGTCTCATCCCCTTCGGTCGACTCCAGGACTTTTTGTACCTGCAAGTTAAACCAGATATCAAAACGCTGGTTGATCATGTTTTTTCGAGAGATTGTTGAGACTTCGCCACTGCCTTTGGGCATGACCTGCAGGTTTTGCGTCTCACCGGCAAGATCGAATGCGACGGACAAGGCTTCTTCCAGGCGTTTGGATTTGACCAATCCATCAATTCGGGCCGTCAAGTAAGTCGCGATATTTCGGGCCTTCAACTTTTCATGGTAGTTATCTGCATAGGCGTTCGCTGCTGTGAAGTCTTTCGACATGAAATCGGTAATCAAGTCGAGTAAAAGCCGCTCACCGGCCGCGGACTTGTCTTTCTGGTAAATCCTTTCAGCAAGCTTGATTGCATCCAGATACTGTTGGTCGTGCGCCAGCAGCTGTGCGTCCAGCAGCTGATCATCCGTTGAAATATCCGAACCAGCCGATTTGGAGGCGGTCAAGCGTGAACGAACCGGTTTCACTTGAGGGAAGATCGAGATGTAGTCAACACCATGGGAAATGACGTCGCCCTGGTAGCAGAACAGGTTGCCCAGGACGCCCTGGGTTTTTCGCGATTCGACAATATTGCCTTTCGACAGGTCGACTTTCAAAAGAGTCGCGTCAGTCGTCGGCATGAAATAATGACCGGCTGTGAAGTATCCGCGACCACTTGGACGCCCGTGGTCATCCAGACGAAGCTTCCAGGATTCTTTCGGCTCATTCAATTTGATTGCGCGAACGTACTTCGAGCCCACGAGGTAAACATGCTCCGAATCGATCGTGGCGACATACATGGAATCACCACGAGCAAACGAGGCGGTTTTCTTTCCTTTGATCCATCTTGATTTGCCGGTTGCCAATTCAAGGCAGTACATGTTTTGTGAGCTGACCGGTGTCAAGATTACCGTTCCGTTGGAGATGGTGATCGATTCGTCAATCCAGGCGGAATTCGGCGAAAGATTCAGTTGCGAATAAGGGTAGTACATTCTGCCCTGAACTTTGCCCTCGTGCTCGAATCCCCAAATCAGACTCTTGGTCGAAATGTCGACAGCGACCACCGCGTTGGCCGTGGTCGGGCAAATCAGGATTCCATCGCTATAAGAAGGGGTTGCGCAGACCAATTGGCGGGCACCATTGGTGGCAACCGTCCCGACATGCTCGGTCGAAGCCAGTTGTTGCGACCAAAGAAGTTTTCCATTGGCGGCATCCAGAACAACCAGTTTGACTTCACCGGCCGTTTCACAGATGCAATAGAGCCGCCCGTCCAGCGGAAGGGGAGCGCCCAAAAAGTAGGTGTTGGCCAGCTTTGGTTCATCCAAACCCGATTCGCTACCGACCTCCCAGACGTAGGCGCCTTCGCGACTGATGTCCGCCGCCCGCAGGATGTTTGCGAAACTAGTCGGGTTTTGTTGATTGGGACGAATCACGACTCTGCGGGAAG
>CAYSXI010000016.1:0-46808 GCA_964434955.1 uncultured Pirellulaceae bacterium | reverse complement strand
AACACCCCATCCCTGGAAAGCCGGGGCGATCGAAACCCGTGGCTTGCAAATAGGTCGCCTGGCTGTGGACACCCGTTTTTCCAACGAGGTTATGAATAAAAGCCAACTCGTCGACCACGCCACCCAATGGCTTTACCACTTCACTAAGTGCCTTTCCCGATTCGCCATACCGTTCGAACTTGAAGGGCGATTTCATCCATGGCCCAAGGCCGTTCTGAAACGCCTCAACGTGCTCACCAAAATCCGACTTTTCGCCGTGATGCTTTTCGAGCATTGGCTTGTGGTCGAACAAGTCGATGTGGCTTGCTGCACCGGCCATGAAAAGCTGGACCACCCGTTTGGCTTTTGGCGGGTGATGCAAAACTTTGACCACTCCCGATTCGTCCGCTGACGCTTCCTGGCGCAACATCATTGCCAGTGCCAGGCTGCCAAAGCCTGCACCGCTGGCATTCAAAAATTCGCGCCGATTAAACATCCACTTTCCTAGTCAACAAAAACAAACTCGTTCAGGTTCAATAGCAAACGACAAAGGTTTTGGGTCCCATGTTGCTTGGCATAGCTCTCAAGCAGTTCGAGGTTCGCTCGATCAGGTGCGTGTCCGGTCACCAACTCAAAGGCCCGGCTCACTTGCTGATCCAGGGCCGATTCTTCCTTCTCGATTCGTTCCGCAAAATGCTCGGACATCGCTAACATGAACTTGTTGTTCAACAACGACAACGCCTGCAATGCGGTAATGGTCTCATCTCTTTTGGGGACACTTTGCGAAGAATCCGCGCAATCCAGGGTTGTCATGAAAGGGTCCGGCTGGCTCCGGACAATGAATCGATAAACACTGCGGCGATGGGTTTCCGGGTCACCGGGATCATATTTTTCATATTCGTAGTGAGGGGAATGTTCGGGCCGTTCAATGACAAACGCCTGAAAGCCGGGACCATACATTTTGTCGTTCAGTTTTCCACTCACAAAAAGAACCGCATCTCTGATTTCTTCCGCCGATAATCGCCGGCGGTTCATTCGCCAAAGGTACCGGTTTTCTTGATCCGATTTCTCGTTCTCTGCATGGCTTTTCGATTCCTGGCGATAAGTTGAACTCAACACGATCAGGCGATGCATCTTTTTCATCGACTGTCCGCCATCGCGAAACTCGACCGCAAGCCAATCGAGGAGTTCCGGATGGGTTGGCCGTTTTCCCATGCGGCCAAAGTCATTCGGAGTTTCGACAATTCCGTTTCCGAAATGGTAGAGCCAGATTCGATTGACGATTGATCGCCAAGTCAGCGGATGATTCTTATCAACCAACCAGTTTGCCAAGGCGATTCTTCGCTGACTTTCCTCGTGTTCTTTCGGCAAACGAAACTGCCAAGCGGGCATGTTTGGCAAGGGCAAAGTTCCGGGGCCGACTTGCTTCCCCGGTTTCTGAATATCACCGCGGGCCAGAACATGGATCGGGCGAGGAGCGCCTCCTGTTCGGCCGGTTCCAACAAAGGTTCCAGTTCCCGTGTGAATGGTTCCGGCATAAACCATCTGCTGAGGTGGCAGTTTGTTTTGAAGAGCCAGGTACCGCTTGATATCCTCGTTGACTTTTTGCCTGGCTGATTGCAAATCCTCAGGAAGCACTTTCTTCAGGGCGCTTTCGCGTTTGGATTCCAGTTGATCGAGTGTCGTTTTGCCTTTGACGGTCTCACTGACTCCAAAATAATAACCGTCCACCAAGTTGGATTTCTGCCACCGAACCGGCGCCTCGATCGAATCCTTTGCCGTTACCTTTTTCCCCAAAGCCAACTGATGACCTTTGGCATCTTCCACAAAAACCTCGCCCAGCGAAAAAATGTAGTCGTTTTTTCGACTTGCGAGGCGCGTGGCGGTGATCCGAACGTATCTGGCTTCAACCTGATTCGCCAGCTTGAAACGTTGAGGCTTGGTTCCCGGATTCGGCTGATCCCGTTTCGAATTGTCCGCAATGACCTTTACACCTTTACGGAACTCGGCGTCATTACTTGCCTCGATTCGGTAACGAACCGGAAATCCAAAACCATGCCCGATCCGATTGAAGTTATCGTGGGCTCCAATCAAGGTAATCGCATCAATCGTCTGCGACTTGCCGAGGTCAATCTGAACCCAGCGCGTCGCGTCCGGAACTTTGCTGATACTGCTGTGATAACCAAAACGGTTTTTCTTTGGTGAAGCCAATCCGGCCGAACGCAGTCGTTCGAGTTCTCGATCAATCGCTGCCAGCGTATCGCCACCCAATTCGCGAACTCTTGCCCGCATGATGTTTCGTTTCTGGTAGAGACCTGCGAGCTTCTGCTCGAGTTCGTACCGCCTTGCCGCAAGCTTGGAATCGGCATCGTATCGGCGATCTGCACGATCGAGCGCCGCGAACACTGCCTGGAGACTGTAGTAATGCTCCTGCGAAATCGGGTCGAACTTGTGTTGATGACAGCGCGCACACTGAATGGTAACACTGCAGAACGTGTTGAGCGTCGACTTTACCATGTCGTCTCGGTCAAGATGTCTTGCAATCTTGCCGTCGATCTTGGATTCCGGGACCTCAGCATGGCCAATAAAATCCCAAGGCCCGGCAGCAATAAACCCAGTGGCAACCACCCCGTCGGTTGTGTTCGGCCAGAGCGCGTCGCCGGCGATTTGTTCGCGAACAAACCGTGAGTAAGGTTTATCCTGGTTGAAGGAGCGGATGACGTAGTCGCGATAGGGAAAAGCAAATGGTCGCGGCTTGTCTTTGTCGTACCCGTGCGTGTCGGCATAGTGGACAACATCCAACCAATGTCTTGCCCACCGCTCGCCGTAACGAGGCGAAGCCAATAGTTGGTCGACCAGGTTTTCGTACGCCTTTGGATCCGAACTCTTGACGAAGGCAGCAGTTTCTTTGGGGGTCGGCGGCAGCCCGATCAAATCGAAATAGAGCCGCCGAATCAAGGTTGCTCGACTCGCCTCCGGGGAAGCCTCAAGCGATTGTTGATCCAGTTTTCGCTGAACAAATGCGTCGATCGGATTTCGGATCTTGAGCCGGCGTCGTTTGGAACGATTCGATGACGACTTGGGAACCTCTGGCCGTTTCAGCGGTTGATACGACCACCAATCAAAGTCCGCCAAGGGCTCGCTCAATTCGAGTTTTTCGGGCCACTTGGCTCCTTGAAGAATCCACGTCCGAATGGTTTTTATCTCGTCCTCGGAAAGGGGTTTGCCGTCTTTTGGCATGGATGCTTCGCCGTCCTCGGGCGTTATCAACTCCAATAGCTGGCTCGAGTCAGGCTCCCCGGGAACGACCATTTCCGCGGCCAGGAATTCGGCTTTTGTATGAAGCGAAACTCCGCCTTTGGATTCGTCCTTGCCGTGGCAACCGAGACAGTGACGCGCAAAGATTGGCGCGATCTGACTGCGGAAATCGATGTCGGAAGCCTGGGCATTTGTCCAACTGACCCAAGCAAGGTTCAGGACAAAGATAAATGGAATCAGGGCGCAATGTTTTCTCGCGACCATGTTACACAGCTTCAGGTTGAGAAGACGAAAAATCGATCTCAACAATATAACTCAACGCAATTCGCCCAACAAATTTCCGCCTAACCCGGGTTTCGAGCCAAACGAATTCCCGTGAACTGCCATCGTGAATCGGGGGGGAAAAAGTTGCGATAGGACTTGCGAATATGCGACGACGACGTCGCGCAAGAACCGCCCTTGAGGACAAACTGATTGCACATGAATTTGCCGTTGTATTCGCCGAGCGCACCGCTTGGCGGCTCGTAACCCGGAAATGCGATGTAGGGACTCGAAGTCCATTCCCAGGTCGTCCCAAAGAAACCGTCCACGGCATCCTCGTGCATTTCAACTTGAGGATGAATGGCAAGTTCCTTATCCACAAGTTGATCGACAAACCCGCTACTTGGCTTGGCAAGTTCTGCCGCTGTTTCCCATTCCGCTTCCGACAACAATCGGGCGCCGGCCCACTTCGCGAATGCATCGGCCTCGAAGTAGCTGATATGACAAACCGGGGCATCGGGGTCGATCTTGCGCAAACCTGCCAAGGTAAAACTGGACCAGGAGTCGCTTTCTTTGAACCAATAAAGGGGACAACTCCAACCACGTTCATTCACCGTGGCCCAACCCATTGATAGCCAGAACTCGGGTCGCTCGTATCCGCCATCCTCGATGAAGTTCATAAATTCAGCATTGGTGACCAACCGATTGCGAACTTCAAATGACTCGAGAAAAACCCGATGGCAAGGGTTCTCATTGTCGTAGCTGAACCCATCGCCTTCGTGCCCAATCCAGCGAGTTCCCTCTTCAAAAGTTACCCACTGCGGTTCCGAAGGCGTTCCACAGACCCAGTCGCCTTCGTGATAAGTTGGTTCGAGGGGGTTTATCGAAAAAGCATGCTTGATGTCCGTTAATAACAACTCCTGGTGCTGCTGTTCGTGCTGCAATCCAATCTCAACGATGTTGCCAACGGATGGCGTGACCGATTCCTGCTGCTCGAGATAATCGATAACCAAACGGTCGACGTGTGTTCGGTATTCGATTACTTCGTCCAAACTCGGGCGCGACAGAACGCCCCGCTGCGGTCGAGAAAACTGTTTCCCAAGCGAGTTGTAGTAGGAATTAAAGATCTTTGGAAATTGTTCATCGAACGGCGTTGTCGTGTCCAGTTGTTGCCGGAGAAACGTTTCGAAAAACCAGGTCGTATGCCCAAGATGCCATTTCGTTGGGCTCGCGTCCGGCATGGATTGAATCCCGCAGTCTTCCGCCGAGAGTGGCTCTGCAAGGCTCTCTGAAAAACGACGAACGTTTCGAAAGCGTGAAGCCAGGGCTGCGCCGGAAACCACCGAAGCTGCTTCTTTTTGTTGAATGTTCATCGCGAGCTAACCCTGAACTTCGACACCTTTCCAGAACGCGACCATTCCCTTGATATTTGCAGCTGCTTCCTTAGGTTCCGAATAATACCAAGCCGCCTGCTCATTCACTTTTCCATCGACAACGACGTCGTAATAATTTGCCGTGCCCTTCCAGCCGCAAACCGTTTCCGCCGCACTGTTCTTGAAATACTCGGAGTGGATTTTTTCCGCGGGAAAGTAATGATTCCCATCGACGATTTCTGTCTGATCACTCTCGGCGATAATTTGACCGTTCCAAATTGCTTTCGGCATAACGACTAATTTCCGTTGTTCGATTGGTGCCTGGCTTGAAAGTACAAGATCGCAAAATAGTTGTTTGAATCCGTCCAGGCCGAATCCAGCTCGAACTGAACCGAAGCGGCCAATTGAGCGAAGCCGTCAATTGCGTACTTGTGAGAGTGTTCGGTTCGAATCGCTTCGCCGGATTCAAATTCAAACCGATGTCCGGCGATCTCAATCGCCTGCGAGCACGAACTGACCAAGTCCAGCTCGACACGACCCAACTCTGAGTTGTAGGTCGCGCGGTGAACAAACTGTTCGGTTTGAACATTGGCGTTCAATTCGCGTTTCATCCGTTCCAGGATATTCAGGTTGAACTGTCCCGTGGTTCCTTTCGAATCGTTGTAGGCGGCCTCAATGATGGATGGATCCTTTTGCAAATCGATACCGATGAGTAGTCCGCCCGATTCCCCGGCCAAATCTGAAAGCTGTTCCAACAGTTGCCTTGCCGCATCCGGCTCGAAGTTTCCTATGGTGGAACCTGGAAAATAGACGACACGTTTTCCTGAATTCTCGTTTTCCTCAGGTATCGATATCGGCTCCGTGAAATCTGCGCTAATTGCCTGAACTCGAATATCGGGAAACTGCTCCGCAAGTCTGGCTGCGGACCGATTCAAATGCTCAGTCGAAATATCGACCGGGTAATAGGCAGCCGGATCGATCAAACGCTCAAGCAGCCAAGTCGTTTTGATGCTGCTTCCACTCCCCAATTCAATCACGGTTGCATTCGGACCGATTCGATCCGCCATGGCAGCCGCATGATCGCGCATGATGCCAATCTCGGTCCGTGTCACATAGTACTCGTCCAACTCGCATATTTCGTCAAACAGGCCGGAACCTCGTTCGTCATAGAAATACTTGCAAGACAGCGTTTTTTTCTCTTTGGACAGTCCGTCGATCACGTCCCGCAAAAAATCTTCCGAAACCGAATCGCTGGAGTCAGAAACACATGAATCAAAATTTGGCGAATTCATCCTTTTTTTCTTCCCGGTTTGCTCTTGCCGTTTGAGCCGGAAGACAGAACTTCGTTCGATTCATTACACATAAAAACGGGCAATAAATTTGAAATTCGGAAATCGATACCAAAACGGAACCACCGTTCATGACCGTGCCAGGTCGCATTGATCACTTCGTTACCTGGAACGGTTGCGAAACGACAAGCTGTCGCAGTTTCAAAGAAAGTCGCTGCCCGGAAAAAGCCACACAATTGTAGTTTGAGCTGTAAGTTGTAGTTTGTTCTTGTGAAATTATGGCAGAAGCTGATTCTAACAGATTCTCGCATGACTGCAAAATTCCATGGACGGTCATACCGTTCTCGTTTTCCTGAAACCGCTGTAAGGAAAACAACAAACGTCTGTCACCTGTTCTAATTGACGAATTCTTTAGTCGTGGGTAATTGGAGATGTGGAATGGGATTAAACGAGAAACAAGAAAAACTATGTTCAGATAACCGCTGGGATTTTTCGGACCTGAAAGCGATCTTTCTCAATTGCACATTAAAAAAATCCCCCGAGCAATCACATACCCAGGGTTTGATCGACATCTCGAAAGCGATCATGGAAAAAAACGGGGTCGCGGTTGATGAGTTGCGACCGGTCGATTTTGAAATCGCCTACGGGGTCTGGCCTGACATGACCGAGCATGGCTGGGACCAAGATCAATGGCCGGAAATCGAACAGCGAGTTATGGCGGCCGACATTCTCGTGATAGGCACCTCGATTTGGCTCGGCGAAAAAACGTCCGTCGCGACCAAGGTAATTGAGCGACTTTACTCTTCCAGTGGACACCTCAATGAACATGGCCAGTATGCCTACTACGGCCGGGTTGGAGGTTGCCTGATTACCGGCAACGAGGATGGCGCCAAACATTGTGCGATGAACTTGCTGTATTCACTTCAGCATCTGGGATACGTGATTCCTCCTCAAGCGGATGCCGCATGGTTGGGTGAAGCCGGACCGGGCCCTTCGTACCTCGATCCAGGATCGGGCGGTCCTGAAAATGACTTTACCAATCGAAACACGACTTTTATGACCTGGAACCTGATGCACCTTGCCCGAATGATCAAAGATGCGGGCGGAATCCCAGCTCATGGAAACCAGCGAGCCGCTTGGGACGCCGGTTGTCGAAGCGATTTTGTGAACCCCGAGTATCGATAGTCGCAATCGTCATCCTCCATTAAACCAAGGTAGACGAAAACAGCGGGACACGATTTCAAACATGCCCCAACGAAATTAAAACGGTTGCAAGCAATTTGGGCGAGAGCCAAGGCCGAATCGGACATCGATTCGGCCTTTTTTGATCCCCGATTGATGATGAACCGCAGCGGAACAACAATTGATCATCGTTCGTTTCCACTTGCGGGCAATTTTCATGTACACAAGACGCAACATCCGTTGGGGTGTCATTCTCCGATTCGCCTGGAAAAAAGTCCTGGTCTTTGCGAGTTGGGCTGCGATCGTCACCACGATCTATCTCGTCCTGCAGGACCAGGGCATCAATTGCAGTTTACCGATTGCGCCTCTGGGTACGATTGGTGTTGCCGTCGCTTTGTATGTCGGGTTCAAAAACAACCAAAGCTACGACCGCAATTGGGAAGCGCGGAAAATTTGGGGTGGGATCGTCAACGTCAGTCGTAGCTGGGGCAACCAGGTTCTCAGCTTCGTTTCGGCCCATTACTCGGATGCGCCAGTTGACGAATCTACCGTCCGGGAGGTGCAAAGGGACCTCATCTATCGGCATCTCGCCTGGATCAATTCCTTGAGGTTTCAGCTACGTCGAAAAACGCCATTTGCCTATCGACCGCGTGGCGCACAGAAGAAATTCATGCAGCAAACCGATATTGAGGCGCTCAAGAAACAGCTTTGCGAGCTACTCCCGGAAGAAGAGCTGTTTGTGATTTGCAGCCGAACGAATTCAGCCACGCAGATTCTCAGAAACCAAGGTGAGAAGCTTCGCAAGGTCGTCGAGGAGTTGAATCTGTCCGAAGACTTTCGTCATATGGCCATGATGGAATTGATTACCGAGATGTACTCGTTGCAAGGCAAGTGCGAACGGATCAAGAACACTCCCTTCCCGCGACAATACGCCTATTTCAGCGCCGTCTTTACCTGGATTTTTGTTACGCTTCTTCCGTTTGGAATCGTTGGCGAACTTGCTCAACACGGTTGGATGATTTGGTTAACCGTCCCATTATCGTTGCTGGTTTCCTGGATTTTCTTGACCATGGAGACCGTCGGTGATTCAAGTGAAGATCCGTTTGAGAACTTTATCAATGACGTTCCCATGACGGCTTTGTGCCGGACCATTGAAATCGACCTGCGGGAAATGCTTGGCGAGAAAGACGTTCCCGAACCTCTCAAACCGGTCGACGACATCTTGATGTAACTTTTGTGGGTGCCCCCAATGAAAATGATCTCCTGGAATGTCAATGGAATTCGAGCAGCATGCCGGAAGGGCTTTCGCGAATTCATTGAAGCCGAAAACCCGGACATACTCTGTTTGCAGGAAACCAAGGCCGAGCCGGAACAAGTCGATTTGGGGTGGGTCGATGAAATGGGTTACCACCACACCTGGAATTGCGCCGAGAAAAAAGGATATAGCGGGACAACGATTTGGTCCAAACAAAAACCCAAATCCGTTGAACTGGGAATGAATGCCGCCGAACACGACAAAGAGGGACGAATCGTCACTGCAAGCTTTGACGACTTCCAGGTCGTTACGGTTTACACGCCGAATTCAAAGCGGGGATTAACACGATTGGACTATCGTCAGGAATGGGATCTCGCGTTTCTTGATTTTGTCAAAAAGCGAAACCGAAAAAAGCCTGTCATCTTCTGTGGCGACCTGAATGTCGCGCACAAGGAGATCGACCTGGCGAACCCAAAAGCCAATCGGCGAAATGCGGGTTTCACGGATGAAGAACGAGGAGCCATTGATCGCATGATCGATTCAGGATTCATTGACTCGTTTCGTGAGTTCGATGAAAGGCCCGAACAATACAGCTGGTGGACGGTTCGAAGCAACGCGCGCGAACGGAACATTGGCTGGCGACTGGATTATTTTTTTGTAGCCAAAAAATTCTGGTCCAGCGTAAAACATGCCGGGATCCGGCAGGAAATCACCGGTTCGGATCATTGTCCGGTGGAATTGACCCTTGGGTAAATGCGTTGAATTCCCATTAATCAAGTGTCTTGAGAAACGCGCTTGAGAAACGCGCTGGCAACCTTCTTATGCTTGGCCATTTTCTCCGGGTCCATCTTTTCGGCCATCCGACACATCATTGCCCAGCGTGGGTTGTGTGAAAGACTTTCAAGATTCTTGTCGATCCATCGCCAATAGAGCCCATCCCAGATTTCGCACCAGGGACCTTTCGAGTAGTGACTCATTTTTTTGATGTAGGCCGATCCTGAGAAGTAGGGCTTGGTCGTGATTAGCCCCCCGTCCGCATGCTGACTCATCGCAAAAACATTGGGAACCATCACCCAGTCGTAACTATCGATGAACATTTCCATGAACCATTGATAGATTTGCTTGGGATGGAATTCACAAAGAAACATGAATCCGCCCAGAACCATTAAACGTTCGATGTGATGGCAATAGCCGGTCTCGATGATGCGCGAGATCGTCGTATCGACCGGCTCAATCCCGGTCGTGCCGTCGTAGAACGAACTCGGAATGGATCTCGAATGGGACCAATGATTTGAATTCCGCATGGCCACTCCAAGATCCTGGTAGGTCGCGCGCATGAACTCGCGCCAACCAATGACTTGTCGGATGAATCCCTCGAGCGCATTGATTGGCACATCGGCTCGTAGGGAAAACTCAAGCGTTGCATCCAGCACTTGGTTTGGCGTCACCAACCCGACATTCAGCATCGGCGTTAGAACACTGTGCCAAAGGAAAGACTCTTTGGCGACGATTGCATCCTCGTAGTCTCCGAAAAGCGCAAAGCGTTCTTCGAGAAACTTCGCAAGCCACGAATCCGAATCCAAGTGCGAGGTTGGATAAATCAAATTCGAAAGCGACCCCGGGTTCTCCGGAAATCGCCGTTGAACATATTCACGGGCTTCGTGATCGATCGAATCACGCTCAATCGATGGCAACTGTGGAACAGAATCCAAACGGTTCTTTGGCACCTTCTTTCGATTGTCTCCATCAAAGCTCCATTTGCCGCCAACCGGTTGCCCATCCTCCATCAAGATATCCAGACGCTTGCGCTGCCATTTGTAAAAATCGGCCATAAACCAACGTTTCCGACCGGCGCGATATTTGACGTTTTCTTCGGACCGATTGATGAATCCAGGCGTCGGCAAACGCACGGGTTCGATATCGAGCTTGGACTCCAATCGCTCGAGTCGCTTTTCGAGGACAAAATCGACGGGCTCGCAGTAGACGAAGGAACTGGTGGTCTGGTCTTGGCTTTCGTAAAACGAAACCAGGGTGTCGACCAGGTCCCGGCCCGGCTGAAACTCCAGATATTCAACCGCATAACCCCGCTCACGAACCAAACGCTCATAGCGCTTCATGGTCGCGCGGTGAAACCAGAGTTTCTGTAGGTGAAAGCGGAGTGGATATCGGGAGTCACCAAAAAAGAGGCTGTCTTCAATCAACAAAACCCGGTCGATCGATTGCTGAAACCCCGGATGGTATTCAAACAGCTGGTGGGGAAAAATGAGCAGATCTACCATGGGAATTCGCTGGCCTAAATCGATGAGTCCCTAGGGAAAACCGAGTTATGCTGGTCGTTTTTAACCGGTTAACTTCGATCTTGGTTTAGATCCGGGTTGCGATTGAATTTATGAACACAATTGTTTGGTTTCGTCGCGATTTGAGGACACGCGACAACATGGCCCTGCACCATGCTTCGAAGCGTCCCGGTTCGACCTTCGCAATTTATTTCATTACACCGAAGCAATGGCAAGCTCATGATGAAGCAGCTTGCAAAGTCGCCTTCTGGATTGAAAATCTACTCCTTCTCGCCGAAGACCTTGAATCTCTGGGCATCCCACTTCGAGTTGTCCGTTGCGACGACTATTCCAAGATCCCAAGCCAGCTTGTCAAGTTTGCCAGCGAGACAGATTCGTCGGCCATTTTTTTCAATGCCGAATACGAAGTCAACGAGCGTCGAAGAGATCAAGCGGTAGAAGAAGCCGCCGCGAAAAAATCCTTGGCGATTCACGCCTTTGACGATCGCATCCTGGTGCCTGCCGACCGGGTAAAGACAAAGACAGGCGGTTTCTATTCGGTCTTTACGCCCTATCGGCGATCCTGGGAGCCGGTGGTCAACGGTTTGATCGAGGTGCTGCCTCGGCCGAGGAAACAGAAACGTCCAGAGGGAACGGAATCTTCGCAAGTTCCCGATCGTGTTCCCGGTTTCGACTTGTCCACGTACCGAAAGGACCTATGGCCGGCCGGTGAATCCGAGGCACAGAAGCGCATCAAGAATTTCACCAATGCCATTGCCGCGTACGGGACAGCACGTGACATTCCCAGTGAAAACGGGACGAGCCTTTTGTCGCCCTACCTGGCAGCTGGCGTGATATCGCCTCGGCAATGTTTGTCGGCAGCGATTACCGCAAACCGGGGTAAGATTGGCGGCGACAACGGGGCCGCGGTTTGGATCTCGGAACTCTGCTGGCGCGACTTTTATCATCAGGTGATGGTTCACTGTCCTCGGGTTTGCATGCACCGTCCGTTCAAACTTGCAACGGACGGAATCAATTGGAGCCACGACCAGGGTTTATTCGACGCATGGAAAGAAGGAAGAACCGGCTTTCCTTTGGTGGACGCTGGAATGCGGCAACTCAACCGTACCGGCTGGATGCACAATCGACTTCGCATGGTCACCGCAATGTTTCTCAGCAAGAACCTTCTGATTGACTGGCGTTGGGGAGAACGCTACTTCATGCAAAACCTGATCGATGGAGACCTCGCGGCAAACAATGGTGGGTGGCAATGGTCGGCATCAACAGGAACCGACGCGGTACCCTATTTTCGAATTTTCAATCCTTTCAGTCAGAGCAAACGATTTGATCCGGAAGGAAGTTTCATCAAAAAAATGTGTCCGGAGTTGGAGCCCGTCCCCAGTGCCGCGCTCCATGATGCAAAAAAACTTACCGCGGCGATCAAGCAGCATAACGCCGATTACCCTTCTTTCGTCATCGACTATTCGGCAAGCCGAGAGAAGGTTTTGGCGGCGTTCAAGAGTCTTGGATAACGGTTACAAACCTCGGACGTTGTTGTTCCTTTTCGGCTGCTTGCAAATGAGCCCCCGGCTCGTTTTGCTCGATGGTCCTTCGATCGATAGAATGTTCGATTGAGCAAGTTGCTGTGGGAAAACGCGGCAACATTTCTTTAGAATGAATCAAGCAAAACGTTGCCGATTTTTGAGTTCAACGAATACGGAGAACGACTTTGAACCAGTCCAACAATACAGCCACGATTGTTTTTACGTTTGCCGCCGTGGCACTGCTCGCCTTGATTGCCTGCGTTGGACTTGGCGCCGTATCGTTTCTGTTTTTTGGCGTATCGTCGAGCTCGACCACGGTTGCCGTTTCGGGCCCGGTGCCAACCCAACCGCAGCTTCAAACGGAACCAGCCAATGCTCCGGTTTTCGGTCAAGTAAAAAAAAGCATGAGCGATGAAGATGTTCGCATCATGCTGGGAGATCCTGAGGAGAAAAACCCGGGGCCCTTTGAAGATGTGACCGTTGCCTACGCGTTACTTTTCTCGAATGAGGATGAATCCAAAGAAGCCTGGATCTTGTTTGATAAAGATGGCATGGTCCTGGAACAGGTGGAGCAGCTTCCTGCTGATATGAAAAACGAGCGCTAGGCATTTCACGAGTCAGCTGCCTGAATTCACAACGAAATCCGGAACTCGTCTGCGATTCCTTCGTCCAAAGAGTATCCTCATCGATCTCGGAGAGAATCATGGTCGTTCCGATTTGCTCAAGACTCGCCCTTTCGACGTTGCTTGTTGCGTCTTTTTTTTGCGCCGCGACGGAAGCCAAAGCCGTGACTTCTGTTTTAGAAACCACGGACGGCGAAATCACGGACGACGAAATCACATTGAGGATCAAGCTTTGGGGACCTCCTGAGCCAAAGCAGCAGGCCACGATTCGTCGCCTCCTGGATGAAGATTCGATTTCGCTCAGAAACCGCGTCAAGGAAATTCGCGTCGTTCGAACGGTCCAAGCCAAAGACAGCGAACAGACGCCAAGCCGACTTCTTTATTTCGTTGAATGCACGCTCGACGAAAACGTTTTTCAGAAAGTGAGCCCGCATTATCTCGCGGCCCGGAAATACAAAGCCGATGTCGAGACAGTCCTCCTGATTGGCCCCAAGCAAAAAAAAGTTCGCTTGCACGTTCCAATCAGCCAGAAATCTTGCGTTGTCAGAACTGTCCTGGATTCCGACCAATTCGAACAGTTTTCGCGATCCATGCCTGACAAAGACAAAGCCCGCCAGAAATTTCTGGAATCGGAGGCGACTTGGGTTCAAAGCAATTCAACCTCGGAGAGGATTCTTCGACTCATTGAAAGCTCAACCAATGGAACAGAACTCTCCCGTCAAATCTGCGAGATTGCAGGTCCCCCTTTGAGTATTCGACAGGGCAGCGCCTATGGCACGGACCACTATTACTTTGATGGGGGGCGGGTCACCGTCCAACTCTGGGGCGATGTCATCTTGAGCGTTCGGCTAATTCCTCTTGGCGGTGAAGCGAAGGTAAAAGAGTTTCGCAAGCTGAAGGATTTTCTCCGGTAACCGGCCTGGAACGCTCAAGCATCGCCGAGCAACAACGCATAGACTTTTGGCAAGAAAATGATCAAACCAACGGCCGCTGCCGAGAAAGCCACGACCAAAACAGCGCCCGCCGCCAAGTCCTTCGCGTGGCCGATCAAGGGATCGTTCTCTTTGCTGACTCGATCGGCAAGCCGCTCAATGGCTGTGTTGAAGCACTCGGCGCCAAATACCATTCCGAAACATATGGCAATCATCGACCATTCAGTCATTTCAATCTGAAAGAAAATCCCGCACCCAATGACGATCACCGCTACCAACAGATGCAAGCGAAAATTCATCTCGGTTGCCGCTGCGTGGGCGATCCCATTGATTGCAAAGCGGAAACCGCGGATGAATTCTTTGATCATATTGCCTGAGGCTAAGAGCAACTCGGTGCGAGGAGCCAATAACTGAATTCAATCGAACGAACTACTTCTTCTTCTCTTCGGAAGGCTTGATCAAACCGATGGCCTTTTTGGCAAATCGTTCGCCCAAAGTTTTGTAGCCCTCTGCCGAGTAGTGCAAATCGTTCTTGATTTCTTTTCCCCGGCGGTTGAGCCCATCATTGAGGTCGTCGGTATCCACCCACTCGGTTGCCTCAGTTGACTTGGCATACTCAACTTGGACGTCACGAATCTTTGTCCAATGACCGTAACGCTTATTGTCCATATCGAAGTCACTTAATCGACCAATCACAAAGTGAATATGATCTTGTTTCAGATCCTCTTGGATCTGCTTCCTTAAACCGGCCAGGCTTTCGGCATAGACATCTCCATGTTTTTCCCGGGCGTCTCGCTCACCTTGCATCCAGATAAAGGTTACTGACATGATTTCTTTGTCTTTGATTGCAGTCGCGACCTTTTTCATCAGCCGGTCATAGAGATCACCAATCTTGGCATTCTGCGGAACATCCCCTTCGGCCGGCTTCCATTTCTTGTACCAACGTCGAATAGGCTGGCCGCCTTGAGCATCGAAAACGACAGTGACGCTTTCTTTGCCGAACTCTTTCTCGACCGTCGGTATGAATGACTCGGCTGGCTTAAGGCCTGCCATGTTGGATTGACCGGAGAGGATAAAAAGATGCTTGCACTCTTGTGCATTTGCCGCCTGGGCGAATGTGATCAAGACCAGAATGGTAAACAAGTAAGTAAGTCGCATTGAAATCTCGACGCTTATTGGGTTTGATGGAATTTGGATTTGAAGTTGATACTTTGAGAACTGTGTTCGCGAACCGATAGTTACCCGGAAAGGGATTGCCAGGAAAACAGATCGCTTGCTCAACTTGGCGATTCTAATCCAAACTCACGCGGCCGACCATTTTCCAGCCAGGCTTTTGCGCAAAAAGAAACCGCGACGAACTTGATCGCCGCGGTTCTGCCCTGAAATGAAGAGACGAGAATCCTATTTCACTCGCTTGAAAGAAAAGAACTGGTTCATTTCAGGAATCTGAATGACCAGGAGCCCATCCTTGAATCCAATATCGGTCTTGGTTGCGTGGCCACCACTGCTTCGCAGTACCACTTGCCATCCACCGTCGGTGATTTCATAAGTGCCTTTGCGTCGGACCTGGCCTGGCTTGCCTGCCGCATCAACCCAAGTCAGGTGGTATTCGAAATGCGTGGCGTTGAATGCGATCAGGCAATCGTAGCGAACACCGTGAACGGTCTGTTTGAAGCTCCAGGTACCGCCAACCGACTGCGACTTTTGTTTCTTCGGCGACTCAACTCGTGGTTTTGCCGTGATGTGTTTGGCATTTGAGTAGCTACCATACTTTTTTGGATTTAGCTTGGCGGCATAGCGAATGTCTTTAACAGCGTCGGCTTCGTATCCGAGATCGCTGAGAATCGCTGATCGAACCGCAAAGTAGTCCGCGTCCTTCTTATAAAGTTGGATTGCCATGTTGATGTCCGTCAAAGCCAACTTGAGTTGCTTGAGTGCATCGAAACTTTTGGCACGCAGGTAGAAGAACTGGCTTGACTTTGGATCTGACTGAATCGCAAAGTTCAGGTGATAAACGGCAGCGTCATAATTTTTTGCTTCCATGTAAACCAGGGCCAGATTTTTCCGTGGCAAAGTGTAGTTGGGATCCATCTGGGTCGCTCTTTGGTACAGCTGAACCGCTTCTTGTTTTTTGCCCATTCGCTCCAAAGCGACGGCAACATTGTTGCAGTAGATCGGATGTGGCCGGAGGCGATAAGCTTCCTCGAAATCCGCAAGGGCTTTGGTGTACAGGCCCAGGTTCAGGTACGTTCGTCCTCGCTGGTTGATTGCGCTGATATATGACTTGTCCGTCTCGATTGCTCGGGAATAATCCTTGACGGCGTTTTCGTACTGACGATTTGCCCGATACAAGTCACCTCTTTGAAGGTATGCGAATTTTGCTTTTGGGTTCAGGCGAATTGCTTCGTTTTGGTCCGCGATTGCGGCTTTCGAATTTCCTTGCATTCCGAGGACTTTTCCACGACCGTAAAAGGCATTCCAATTGGTCGAATCGTGCTCGATCGCGGAAGTGAAGTCTCGCTTGGCGGAATCAAGATCTTTCTTGACCGTAAAACTCCAGCCTCGCATCCGGTAAGCCTCGGCGTGCTTCGAATCCTTGCGGATCGCCGAAGAGAAATAGTCGATGGCCGAGTCGTAGCGACCGGCTCGATAATGTCGTTTTCCTGCCTCGTAAGCTGCCTTGGCAGTCGTGGCTGGGTAAAGAGACTCGACCTCTTTGATAAACGATTTGACTTCCTTTAGATCGATCCCTCCTGACGTTCCTTTGATGGCTACGTCATACATGCCCATGTTGTGGACGCCCACAACTTCTCCGTGACTGTTGACGAGTGCACCGCCGCTGTTGCCACGATTGGTTGCGATATTGTGGCGAATCAACCAGATGTCTCGCCCGCCATTGACTCCTTTGCCATGCGAAACTTCCCGGACGTAGCCGTTGGTGTAACTGAACACACCATTGGAACCGCTTGGCAAACCACCGACGACATGAAGCATGTCTGCGGGACTGGCACTTTCCTTTGCCATCGGAAGCGATTCCGCGGAACTTGGTAACTTGCCTTCGATTCGGATCAGGGCCAAATCTCGCGTTCGATCACTGTCGATGACTTTTCCTTTGATGGGACGGGTGTACTTGGTGTATTCTTCGGGGTCGGTGACCAGTTTTCCCTGATCAAATTTTGGCAAGAACATGATGACGTCTTCGCCACGATCAACAACGTGATGATTGGTCATCACCAGGCCTTTGTCGGCATCGACAATCCAGCCGGTACCGTGGCCGGCCATTTGATTGGCAAATTGGTGAATCCATACCGTTCCTTTCAACATCTTCTGATAGACCTGCTTCGGCTTGAGTTCCTCGCGCTCTTGCTCCCGTTTTTGAACTTTGCCGGTTAGCTCGGCTGGAAACTGAGGGCTGGCCGCTTGACCAAGATCTGTTCCAATTCCTAGCATCAGAACGCTGGCTACCAGAGTGGCCGCCAATCGTTTTCGGAGAGTGGTGTTTTTCATCTTGCTTCCCTTGTATTTTTTGTTGGCTGTTTTTGGTTTGGGAAACACCGACCGATGAAATTCCTTTTCCTCTTTGCCTTCCCTGACTCGACCAATGTCTCGTCAACAAGAGATTGCAAATTCCGACTTCAACCGGACACAAAATCGAGAAACCCTTAAAAACAAGGGTCCAGAAGCGGCCCATGGGAGAGGGATTTTGACCTTAAAGCAGAACGAAGGCTGAATGAACCGGTCGGAATCGGGCAGATTACCGGCCCGTATTGAGAGGTTCCAGCTCGAAGTCGTCGCTCAATCCAACGATCGAGCCAACTTCCGAATCATCGTGATTTGGCCAAGATGGTAGTGGCAGTGCTCGATGACGCCTTGCAGATTCCGAAGGTAACTTCCGTATTTCTCGTCAGCGAATGTCTCTGACAACTTGGCTTCGGGAAGTCCTTCGATCATGCCGGCAAGCTCGTCAGCGTCGCTCAAAGTTTTGAGGATCAACGCTTGCCATTGTTCTTCGCTGACAATAGGCGGACAGTCAAAACTGAGTTTATCCGAGGCATCGAGGACCCCGTTCCTCAGTACGCCTAACACGGCTGCCACAAAGTAGTTCATATGAAAAACCAGCCCCGCAATCGAATGGCCGTTCTCGATCGATTGGGTTGCCTCCTGCCAACGAACCGCCTCCAACGTATCCTTCAAATTGACGGCGGTCCAATTTCCCCCACGATGAACCTGCCGTAATTGGTTGGCAATTTCAGAAGTGATACGCATACCCTTGCTCCCAAAAGCTACTACCACGCGCCAACGTCATTTTAACAATGCTAAAAAGACAGAGAGCTCGGTTGCTCGGACAAGATCCCCGTCTGCAAGCCCAAGTGTTGCGTTGTAGAAACGGTGATGAGCATTGAGGAACCATTGAGAAAAGATTCCGTTCTCGACATCGAGTGGCATGACCAGGTGGCGAACCTTTCCATCCTTCACGCGTGTCACAATGCAAACCGATGCGTTTTCCTTGAACAGCGATTTGGCCGCGGTCGCCTGAATCAATTGAGAAAAGGGAATCTTCCTTCTTTCAAGCTCGACAAGCCCTTGCTGCTTGCTCCAAGGCCCGGCCATTCGCACTTCGGCTGTTTTCTTCTCGGGCAAGCGGCTTTGAAAGGGAAGTCGTGAAAGCGGAATCGTCGTCACGAAGTCCCCGTTTTTCAAAGGCAAGTTGGCAAGTTCGGGGCGCGACATCCAGGGCTGAATCAGGTACCAGTATTCGCCCCCTCGTCGGATTACAACGACGTTGTCATCCAGCTCGGAAGCCTTCAGCCGCAAACCTGGCGCTTTTGCATTTTTCGCTTTCAGGTTGTAGTCACCGACCAGTTGCTTTAGTCGCCGACGGTCGGAGTTGTCCGCTTCCGTCAACACCTTCGACAAAACTGACTGAAGCTGCCGATCATCTTTTCGAATTTCGATTGCCTGTGCGTTGCCAAGCCAGCGCTGAACACGAACCGTTCCGATTTTGGATTTCGCATCCGCCACGTCCGAAGGTATGTTCTGATGATTCGCGGTTGAGACGTCCAAACCTTGAAGCCGGGTCTTGATGGCGTTGCATCCTACCAAAGAAAACAACAGCAACAGCAGGCCGCTTTGGGTTACAAATCCGATTCGAATCATGGGCCATTCCATCGTCAGGCAATCCGTTATTCGTAAGTCCAATTGTCGCAAAGCAAGCGATCGGGGAGGTCGAGGGTGAGCGCGTCAATCACGTCCTGAAAATGACAGGCGTATGCAAGTGCCTTGTTCTGTTTGTCCCCGGCGAAGAACAATCCAACGACCAGCAACCTTGGCGTCCCGTTGACCAGGACCGGGGCGACCACGGCGCTTCCGCTGTCGCCACCCTTGATGAATCGCGTTCCGGAAGACGTGCCCTCGATCGCGATAACTTTATCCGCATCCCCGCCCGAAATGCTGATGGTCTTCGCCGTATTGACGATGTCCGCTTCGAGTTTTTCTTTCGAACGGGCTCCGTATTTAAACACTTTGGCGAACATATCGTCCGAATCGTTAAGTCGCCTCGAAGCGAACAGTAACTCCTCCGATTCGAAACTCAGGATTCGGTGAACCGACTTGCGGTTGCCATCGAGCTGAAGCTTGATCAATGCCGCGTCAACGTATCCGCGTTCCTGGGTTTGCTGACCGATGAATACCTTTTCGACCTTGCCAATTTCCCAACCCGTCAGATTGCCACCGGGTTTCGAAGCGGGCTGCGCCATCGTCACACCAACTTGTTTCGCAAAGTGTTGATTGACTAGCGCGAAATGTTGATTTGATTTTTTAAACGAGACGCCAAAGGTCCCCCAGTTCTTGAGCTCCGTGGTATCGGCTGCCGGCAGACCGCCCCAAAGGTCGGTGTCAGAGATCTCGATGGAGGACTCAGTGATGTCAACCAAGTCCGTCAGTTTCGTTTTCCCACTCGGCATGACGATGGCCGAAAACTCCGAATCTTCCGTTGCGCTCGCTTCAAATGCGTCGCGGGTCATCGATGGCTGGGATTCGATGACTTTGATTTCGACGCCCTCAATTTTTTTCGGAAGCCGTCGGATCTTCTTCCGCTTGAGCATCTCCTCGGTATACTTCTCGGGCACGCCGACTTGAATGACGTATTTGAGCGGCGAAAGGGGTTTGCCGTGTTTCACTCGGAACCCGATCGAGTAGCTCGAGATGGGCCCGTACATCCCTTTTTGAATCCGCGGAATCAGAATCTCATCGAGCACTGCCTGAGCTTTTTTGCGCTGAGGTTCCAACTCGGATCGGCGGCGCCGAAATTCGTTTCGGATGCCGTCGGACGAAAGGATGACGCCGCCTTTCGCCTTTTCGGCAACCACGGCGACTTCATCGATTTTCTTGCCGGTCGGTTTGCCATTTTCGTCGACACCATAAAAAAGCTGATGGGCCAGGCTGAGCTTCTTTTTGGCAGTGGAAGTCGTTTTCTTTCTCGCCACTCTTTTGGTAACTTTTTTCTTGGCGGTTCGTTTGCGACTCGGCTTCTTGGTCACCACCTTTTTCTTCTTTGTGACGACTTTCTTCTTGCTGGTTTTCTTCTTGCTGGTTTTTTTGCGCGATGACTTCTTCCGCGAAGATTTCTTCCGGGATGGAGCTTCCTTTTTTGAAGTAGACTTCTTCGTTGCGCGCTTCTTTGTCGCTTTCGATTTGGTTGATCGGGACTCGTTCCCTCGCACTGCGGCCGATTTTTTCTTTTTTGCCATGCTTAGTCCTGAGTTGGAGGCGAGTCTCGCCGTGATCGGAGCGTCGATGCCAAACGCCTACTTTGAAATTGCCTTCTCTTTGAGCCCCTCTGGAATCATCGGTTCAATCACGCCTTGGGGTGCGTTGGCCTGCATCACCTCGGTAACTTGTTTGGCGGATCCCTGGCAGCCGACCGCGCAAGCTTCGTCAAACGATCGATCGGGACAGGCTCGATTGCAGTTTAGATGGAAATTGATGAAGTTCTGTACTTTTGCTTCCCAATCGCATTCAGAAATATCAAATCGTTGAAACGCGACGACTCGTTCACCCAGTTTGATGTTGGAACCAACTTTTGCGGCATCCAATTCGGCCTCCACCGACTTGGGAGCCGCTTTGGCAAGCGTGTTTTGCAGGGTGGGCAACTCGCTTTTGATTACGGAGTTGATGTCCTCGATCGTTTGATCATCAATCGTCCCATGCACCTGGCTAAAGAACTGTTCTCCGTCGAACTGCAAGCCGCCGGACGAAGCACTCCCAAGCGTCAGATCTCCGGAAAAAGGTCTTGGGAAATCCACGGTGAATACCTTGTCGGTATATCCAATTGCGGTTTCAACGTTCAGAAACCGTCGCCCATTCGAACCAAGGTTTACGATTTCCGGTGGAACGACATGGCCATCTTTTACCACACCATCGATGATCTGGTACTTTTCCTTGATGGTTACTTCCAGGTGTGTCGGCACCTTGAGTTTGACCGGAACACCGGCTGACGTTCGCGGTCTTGATTGAGGATAGATCCGATCATGCTCGTCACGCTCCATGATTGTTGATCGGAACGTGGTACAACCGCAGCTCACCAGGACCAGCAAAGCCATTACCAATTGAAGTCGAAAGAGTTTCACCTGAATCATCCTTTCTTACTTTTTGAATCGGCATTTGCCTTGGGCTTGCAGTCTGCCTTGGGTGTACCGTACTGCGGAAGGTTCTGGCAGCTTTGGCAGTGATTCAAATACTGGTTGAGAAACTGTCGAACGTCTTCGTCGTACGTTGGTGAGTTGATATCGAACCGGCAGAAGGCGACCACTCGATCAATCTCATGCACGGGTACCGCATCACCATTCTCGGCCTCCATGACACTTTTTGGATCGGCACCGGGCGTTCCCGGCGATGTGAGCAGAGCCGCGGCAACCGAGTTCACAAGACTGGCGGCTTGAGTCAACGTCTCGTCTTGGACTTTGTAATTGGCTTGCGAAAGATATCCGTGACCCGCAGCCGATTTCCCTTCTTCGCCACCCTGGAACTTGAATCCATATTCGGTGATTCCGGCAGCAGCCCGCTTGGGGTCAACCAAAAACATTTTTTCGGTTTTTGCCACGTTGGTTTTGACGAACCTCGTCGGCATCTCGTTGCAATCAACGGCAACGAGGCGATTGCTTTGCTTCGTCTGATAGAAGAAGCTTCTTTCGTAAACGGTGATTTCCATATGCGTCGGAACCTTGAGCATGACGGGAATTCCCTTGAGGCTTGTCGTGGGTCGATTCTTCTGCAATCGATCGTCTTCACTTCGGTCGAGTACGGTCGTCCTTATGGAGTTGCAGCCGAGCGCGGCCAGTAGCAGGGAACATGCAATGCAAAAAACTCCAAGCTTCATGAACAAAATGCGTTGATCGCGATTTGTGTATGCAGTTTCCATCGTTGTTCCGTCGGACAGGACCACGGGTGAGTGGGGTTGAAACGATGCTTCGGTTCGTTCGCATTGGTTCGATCATGCCGAACCTGAGCGTCGTATAGAAAAAATGATCGATCCAAACGGAGATATTGCTGATCTCAAGAACGGTTTTTCACCCAAAAGTGTGATACCAGCCGGGCATATTCGTTACCGGCGTCAAAGTTTGACAGCCCTTGAATTCGTTGACTTCGTTCCCGGCAAAACTGTCAATCGCGGCAAAAGTTAAGCAATCCGAAAGGTTTAACAGCCCGTCTGCTTTCTGAGGAACTTGGAATCCAGCTCCCGGTTTTCCTACCTCAGAAGATGTCCTTGAGCGACTCCCTTCCCTTTGTTTTCACTCCCGTTCATTCAAAACAAATCCTGCTTTGGTAAAAAAATTGTCCCCGTCGGTGGAGGAGGAAATCTGGAATCCTGGAAACCGTTTTTAACTTTTTTGCCAGGTAACGACGATGCATCTGCCAAACTTACCTTGTCGATTTGTTTTTCTGCTGAGCCTGCTTTTCTCTTTCTCCCTGATCGGGTGTGATGCCGAGTCGCCTTCCCGTGGAAAAAACGCGAACCCGCCCGAGAATACCACGGCGAACAAGCTTGACTCCTACCGTAAGGGAATGACACTCGAAGAGATCGAAGCAAATTTCGGGTATCCCGCAAAATCCCTTTTCTCTTATCCGCTGCATGCCAAGTCAATGAAATATGGCGAGCATAAGAACTGGGTGTCGGGAGAGATGCTTTACCGCTGCGAAGGCAAATATGTTTTGCTGAAACTGGACGACACCCGTCGGGTAAACGAAATCATCATCTCGGATTTTCCTTTGTATCCGGGACGAAGCGATAAATAGAAAAAGCCGGATTGTTTCCGGCTTTCTGGGAGCTCACTTAGTCGTTGTATTGAATGACAAACTCGGTGGCTTGAATCGCCCGGGGATCTCGCGGTGTCAAAACTGAAATCGTAACGGTCCGCTTCCTGAAACCCTTGGTTTTCGCGATTCCCTTCGACGCTTGAATCGTCAGGGTTCCGTCGTTGCCAATTTCCCAGTCATTTTGCGTCAACTGGTTGATGTAAAAATCGTGAATATCTTTTGCCGATTTGAAGGTCTTGAAACGAACGCTCTTAATTCTTTTGCCGAAGCTCATGGTTTCTTCGGATTCTGGGAACACGGGAATATCGTCGGGAAGGCTGGTTGATGTCACCGCCTTTTGTTGGGAGGTTTCGGATGCATGGTTATTTGTATTCGCTTGGCCTATCGAATCCTTTGCGTGGCCTTTCGATTCACTTGCTCGCGTGTAAGTCCCTCGTACGGTCATACCAAGTCCCTTTTGTTCGAGCATCAATTTCCCGTCTTTGAATGTTAGCGTTGCCGTCCCGGCAGCTCCGCCCAGGTTTTGGTTGCGGATTTCCAGTTGATTTTCTGCGTTGCTATGCGCGATGACCGAGTCGGGATTGGAGAATTTTTGGTGCAGATCGACTTGATACTCACCTCTCACATTGGTTTTCTGAATCGTGATCTGGTCATCAATCCCGGAATATTTTCCTATCCAAACTCCGACAAACCCCTCCAACTGGTTCTCCGATGGCTGGCTCGACATGGCGGCCGGTTCTGGATTTGGTTCGGCAGGACTTCCAGGATCCACGGTCGCGGTCGTGCCGCATCCGGTCAGAACGATCAAAGCTGCCAGTGCATACATCAACTTCATTTTTTTCTTCATGGTTTTGTCTCCTTGGTTTTTGTAATATCAGTCAATCAAATGGATGACGGCTGACCGGGCGGGGGACAAAATGGACCAAAAAAAGAAAGAGTTTCTTAATTGAAGCGGGGGCGGCTAAAATAAATCGAAAATCTCAAAAACATTTGTCCCCCAGAACTGCCAAAGGCATCCAGATCCTTGAACGAACGAGACCCCGCAGACCGCGATGTCACGCTTTTGTTGAAAGCCGCAAAGGACGGTTGCAAAAAGTCAACCAACGAGCTCTTCAAACAGCACGAAGAGTACTTGATGCTGATTTCCAATTACGAATTGGATGCGGGCTTGCGACAGAAGTTTGGCGAGTCCGACGCGGTTCAAATGGCGTTTGCCAAAGCGGCGGCGGCACTGGACGATTTTCGTGGAAACAACAGCAAGGAATTTCGAGGTTGGCTGCGTACGATCTTGATCAACGAAATCAACCAGGCGCGTCGTGCGTTCAAAAGGCAATCCCGGGATGCCGCTCGAGAACGAAGCATTGATGGTGATTCAAAGAATCATGGAGTCGGCGATCCTGAAAACGCAGATTTGACGCCTCAATCGACGGCGCTTCGCGAGGAACAAATTCAATTGGTTCGCCAAGCGGTCCTCAAGTTGCCCGAATTCGATCAGCAAGTGATCAAGTTACGAAACTGGGAGCGTTGGCCTTTTGCGAAGATTGCCGAGCACTTGAACAAGAATGAAGAAGCCGTCAAAAAAACCTGGCAAAGAGCAATTGTTAAGCTTGATCAATTGATGAGAAGCCATGAGTCCTCCTGAAAACAATGTGAATGTCGAAAAGCTGGTCGAGGATTTTGACCTTCTGCTTGACTCGCATTCCAGTTCAATCGACTCAACTGAAATTGAACGCCTGTCCGATCAGGAAATGCTGGAACTCAATCGTCGCCTGAGTTGCCTGAACCTCCTGGATGCCGCTCGGCCGAAGGGGCTGGAGACGACACAGGCAACGAACAAGACGCGGGCTGAAGCCAATCAACGTGAAGCGTCGACACTTAAAAGCTTCCCGCCGGCCGAACCGGAGAACGCCAGATACATTGGTGATTACCGGATCGATCGACTGCTGGGGCAGGGGGGCTATGGGCAGGTTTTTCTTGGATTCGACAAACAGCTGGAACGTCACGTCGCGATCAAGGTTCCTCATGGCCTGCATTTAAATGACGCAGGGCAACGAAAACGTTTTCAGCGCGAAGCAAAAGCAGCGGCCATGCTTTCGCATCCAAACATTATCCCTCTCTATCAGAGCTCGGCGACCGAATCCGAAGTTTTTCTGGCCTACGGATTTGCCGAAGGACCGTCACTTTCCGAGTGGCTTGCTTCGCCCACTCAACCGCCCAATCCAAATTTGGCGGCGAAGATTGCGCGCGTGCTCGCCGAAGCAATCCAATACGCGCATTCTCGAGGGGTCGTGCATCGCGACTTGAAGCCGGCAAACCTTTTGTTTTCAAAGCCGATTTCGGACGTCAACGAACAAGAGTTCGTTTCACGAATCTGTATCGCCGATTTTGGCTTGGCAAAGTTTTCCGATCACAATCCGACCCTGACGAACACGGGCGATATTTTGGGCACACCCGCTTACATGTCTCCCGAGCAGGCGAAAGGAGATTCTTCAATCTCCGATGAGCGCTCGGACATTTACTCGTTGGGCTCAATTCTCTTTGAGTTGCTAACGGGGCAACCGCCGTTTCGAAAAGACAATCCGATCCTGACATTGATGGCAATCGAAACGGAACCCGTTTCCTGGACTGCCGCCGCGTCAAACATCCCGAAAGACCTCAAAGCCATCTGCTTGAAATGTCTCGAAAAAAAGCCGGACGCCCGGTATCAAACCGCCCAGCATCTGGCCGAAGACCTGCAACGTTTTTTAAATGGCGAAACCATTTCGGCCCGCACACCTACTTGGCATGAACAGTTGCAAAAGTGGTTTCAGCGGAATCCACGTATTGGCACCTTGTCGATAGCGCTTGCCGCAAGTTTGCTAATCGGGCTCATCGGCACAACTTTTTTCGCGTTTCGCTCTTCGGGCAATGCGGCGATTGCAAAATCCAATGAATCTCGCTGGAAACAGGAAGCGAAACAACTGGCCGAAAGTGAAGGTCGGTTGAAACGTCAAAAGAGAAAAGTCGAAACACTTCTCTCTCGAGCGCGGCGCACCAATTATGCCTTACAGGTTTCCGCGGCTTTCAATTTATCGCTCAAAGGACTACCCATCTCCGCGATGGAGATTCTCGAAACGAGCCCGCTATCCTATCGCGACCTGGAACACGACTTGGTGTACAGCATCACAAAGCACGGTGTCGACTCGGTTGAGGTTGGATCCGGGCGCGTATCCTGTTGCGCATTTTCGCCATCGAATCAGAAGATCTACATCGCCGTTGGTTCGAAAATTCGATGTCTTGATATCACCTCCCGAATCCAGACAAGCGAATTTGACTCGATTCCGAAGATTGCAGGAATTGTGGTACGTTCCGATGGCAAACAAATCGCCGTTCATGATCATCAAGGCACGATAATCATTCACGATCCGTCCGGACGGCAAGTTGCAAAACGAACAGGCCAATGGCCCATTGCTCATTTGGCGTTTCCTGCCACCGAACCGCATCTGTTAATCGCCGAACGCGCAACCGCGAACTCAACCTTGGTATCCTGGAACTTCGCTCAGAAAACCGAAGAAGAAATCCTGTTTCGTTCCTCGTCTCCGTTGACGGATTTCAAGTTAAGCGACGACGGGAAGCAGCTGGCAATTACTGACACTTCCCGCCTTGTCCTTTTCAACTATCCATCCGTTGAGAAAGTTTTTGAAACAAATTTCGACTACCCACAGTCGATCTGTTTTCTGCCGAAGCGGGCAAGAATTTTACTGGCTCACTCGGATCGTTCGATTGCCCAAGTCGATATCCACACGGGAAAATTGTTATCCGACGGCGTCGCTCATAATCACACAGCCCTTACGCGCTCCACGCCGTCGCCCAATCGAATTTATAGCTTTACCGATCGCGGTGACCTCCGTTTTTGGGATTCGAATGGCCAACAAATGTGCCTGGACATCAATTTGGGCGGGCCTTTGGTTGACCTGTTTTTCGATGATGAATCCAAAACATTGATTGCGGTAACCGGTGATAAGATCAAATTTTTTGACTACAAAAACGCCTATCCCCACGCGGTGATTCCAACCTCCGGCGCTACGAAAAAAGTCGAGTTCGCGACCAATGGCACCAATCTTTGGGCGGTCTGCGAAGGAACTCGGTCGGACCAGGAATCTCGTCTAGTTCAAATCCGTATCAACGAATCGGTCGAGTCAAATGCATTCTCGATTCCCAGGTTTCTGCTTTTTGACTTAAGTTGTGAACGCGCTCAGTTTCTAAAACCAACCGACACGGGACACGTGCAGTTGGACGGCGAGATCGCCGATGTTTCCGAACGTATTTCCAACCTGAAGAATCTTGACTCGACGATTCCAGAATTCTGGAATGTTCTTTTTGATCCAAATCGCAACCGGATTTACGCCTGCGATCGCGGCGGGATGATTTATTTTGATATCGCGTCCGATGGCCAACTAGGTGCACGAAAAGCGATGAAATTCCCAGGCCAAGATGAACTGGGGCCAAACGAAACAATTTGTAGCAGTGTTGGCGTTTCCAATGATGGCCAGACGGTCGCGGCCGGTTACACCAATGGAACCGTCGTTCTTTTCGACGCCGCAACCGGCGAAACAAAACATGCGTTGGACTTGAGTTCAACCGACTGGCGAAAACCAGTTCTGAGCAAGATTGAGTTTTCTCGCGACGATCGCTACCTGCTTGCCAGCGTATCAGCTCGGGGTACCACGGTATTCGACCTGCGGAATGGCTACCAGCCGATTCTCAAGATGGGTTCGGGAGGAAGGACGGCCTGCTTTTCGCGTGACGGCCACTACGTTGCGGCTTCGACCGGTTCGCAGCTCAAATTCGCGATCGAGGTATTTGAACTCGAGAGTCGTGAGAAGCGTTACACGCTCCAAGGACATCGCCGCCCCATCAATGACCTGCAGTTTAGCCATGATTCCCGCTGGCTTGCTTCAGGAAGCTCTCGACTGATTCACTCCTGTCGCGTTTGGAGCTTGGAGGCCATCAAGGCCCGAAAATCAGAAAGGCCAGAATGATGAACGTTGATACAAAACTGATTGCGGATTTGAAACAGCTCGACGACGAATGGGAAGTCGAACGCAAGGCTTACATGATCGAAGGGCAAAACGGCAGTCGTCATGAGCCGCGAGGAGAAATCGCCTGGCTTGCTTCGGGAATCGGAACGACCCTCGCCGTGTCTTTGTTGACTTACGGCCTGTTCTTTGAAAAATCAATATTCCTGCTTGCCTCGATTCCCTTGTTCTTCATCGCGAATGGTTACGGACTGTTTGTACACCAACGGGTCAGACGCTACGCTCTTGCATTGGAACGCTACGAGGAACGACGGCAAAAACGGATGGATGCCGATCTTTGATCCGACGAAAACATGAACAAATTTGAGATCAAACAAGTCGATTTGGCTGAGGTGGAGCTCCTCAAGTCTGCCTACCTCGAAAGCTTGACCGCTCCCTTGGATGGGATGTGGGAATCGTTTGCCAACATGGCGAATCATTTCGGATTCTTCGATGGTAACGAGTGCCTTGGGTATGCGGCGATCAACCAAGAGGGAAAGCTTCTTCAGTTTTTCACTTCCAGCACCATCCACAGCCGGAATGCGTTCGAACAGCTGCTTGCAGAAAAGGAAATCATTGCCGCGGTCGTGCCAACCTCCGATTCAAACACGCTTTCTTTGTGCCACGATGTACAGAGAGGCGTCCAGGTCAACGCGTTGATGTATTACGAACCCAACGAAGACTCGATCGAACCCGTTGATTGGCCGACGGGTTGTGAATTCCAAGTGCTGCACAGCAATCAACTTGATGCGGCGGTTGGGTTTTGCGAAACGACGCTTGGAGCGGATCGAAATTGGTTGACACAATACTTGACCGAGCGAATCCAGGGCGAAGAACTTTTTGGCCTCTGGAAAGAAAAACGGCTGATCGCAACGGGCGAGTATCGGCCTAGCCGATCACAGAAGTCATTTGCCGATCTAGGAATGATCGTCGGCAACGACTTTCGCGGCCAGGGGCTTGCAACCTCCATCTTGATGACGCTGCGCAATCGCTGCCGTGACTCGGGACGCAGTGCGATCTGTTCAACCGAGTTTGGAAACCGACCGGCGCGAAGAGCAATCGAGAAAGCGGGATTCGTTAGCCGACACCGGATTCTGGATTTTCAATTTTCAGAACCTGACTGATTGTATTTGACCCGGCCAATAACAGTCGTGTGTAAAAGAAGACACGGATTGTCCGTTCCCAAAGCACAAACGCGCCAAAACTTTGATTGCGTCTCAAGCTTGGGTCCCCTAAGATATGCGGCTTACCATGCTTCCTTACGATCATGCATACGTATTTTTCATTCATTAACCGAAACTGAGTAACACCTAGCTAGGTCGTCGGTCGGCGGCCCGGGTCAGGTGGAAACGATCCATGCGCGGCAATCGATCTGAATCAAACGAACCAACTGTATCAAACGAATCAGGCTACCACGACGAGAACAAGTCAGCCCCTGTCGACCCAACCCCGCCTGATCTGGATAAACAGACTCAATCGCCTGACGCCAATGCCTCTTCGCGGCGTGAATTTCTCAAAGACGCATCGACTGCCTTGGTCGCTACTGGCGCGATTTCTTTAGCCGGCGATGAAAGCGCTGCCCAAGAGCCAGAAGAACTTTTCAAACCGGAAAGTTATTGGAAGGAGCGGATGCAGGCTCCCGACGATGGCAAAAAGCTGGCTTGGTTCGTGGACACTCGAAGGTGTTTTGGTTGCCACGGATGCGAAGTCTCTTGCAAGGCGGAAAACGATGTTCCGCTCGGCAACTATATTCGGCAGACCTTTTACAAGGATGTGGGTGAATACCCGAAGGTTGCGCGAATGTTCTTGCCGATGGCTTGCCAACACTGCGAAGACGCCCCCTGCATCAAAGCCTGTCCTTGCGGCGCGTTGAAAAAAGGGACCGGTGGAAGCGTGTTGGTCGACTATGAAATTTGTTGCGGGCACGGAACCTGTGTGGACGTTTGCCCCTATGGCGCGATTTACATGGATCCGGTCGCCAACCAGGCCGTCAAGTGTCACAACTGCGTGCACCGGGTGGATGAAGGAATGGAACCCGCCTGTACTGACACCTGTCCAGCGGACGCAATTTACTTTGGCGACCTGAACGACCCCGAATCCAAAGTTTCGAAAGCCATCGAAAAAATGGAAAAGGAAGGCGTCGAAGTTTCGCAACTTCGTGAAGAGAAAAACACCAAGCCGCGAATGTGGTTTAGCGGGCCCGCAACTCAAGAGATAGAGGAACGCGTTCCGCGAGAAGGTAGTTCGTACGGCCCCGAGGCCTACAGCATTTACAACTGGAAAGAAAAACCGGTTGTCGAATCTAAATCCCGGGTCGAACGAGAGAAGAAACAGGAGCCGTCAAAGTGACCAAACGCTCAAGAAGAGATTTTCTACGACTCGGCGCCCTCCTGGGTGCGAGCGGAATATCAGCTGCCGGCATCCCAGGTTGCGGCAATAAGAACAAGGCCACGCAAGATCAGGATTCCAAAGACAAGGACCTGACCCTGGGTGTGGATCTTGAAAAATGGGAACGCAATCGCGGCAAGCCTTACGAATCGGGCGATCATCCGATGCCCGGAGTCTGCATGTTGCCGGGCCCTCAGAAAAAGAAGAACTGGCCGCCCAAAGACAAGTATCAAGGCACCAAAAAGATTCCTGGCATGTGCCAGCTTTGCAGTACCGTTTGTGGCATTGTCGGACACGTGAAGGAAGGACGCCTTCTTAAAATTGAAGGCAACCCCAACGACCCCAACAGTCGAGGGAAGGTCTGTGCGCGTGGGCACGCCGGTCTGAATCATCTTTATCACCCGGAACGTTTGCTCTACCCGTTGAAGCGTGTTGGCGAACGCGGCGAAGGCAAATGGAAGCGAATTTCATGGGACGAAGCGCTGGATGAAATCGCCCAGAAGCTGAAAGCTGTGCGCGACTCCGGGCGACTCGAGGAGTTTGCATTCCACCAGGGTCGGCAACGCAGCAAAGATGCTTTGAAACGATTCTTGAATGCGTTCGGAACCAGCACGCAGTTGAGTCACCGTTCCCTTTGCTCCGGCAACCGTCGGGCTGCCAATCTGACCTACCTTTGGGAAAGCGATTGGGATCTGAACGATGTCGAAAACAGCAAGTACATTCTTAATTTTGGCTCCAATGCTTTCGAAGCCCACCAGGGCCACATCCCGTTTGCGAATCGGATTCAAAATGGGCGATTCGAAAACGGCGCCAAGCTGGTTACGTTTGATGTTCGTCTTTCAAATACGGCGGGTGCAAGTGACGAATGGTTCTCGCCATTCCCGGGAACCGATGGCGCGGTTGCCTTGGCAATGAGCCAGGCGATTCTCGCCGCCGATCTTCACGATAAAGAGTTCATCGAGAACTGGACGAACATATCGGTCGAGGATCTCAAGTCCCATCTCGCGCCCCACACACCGGAATGGGCCGAAAACGTGAGCGGGATTCCCGCCAAAGACATTCGACGAATCGCACTTGAGTTTGCCAAAGCGGCGCCGGCGGCCACGACCATGTGCAACCGGGGTTCGTCGGCCCACCTCAATGGTTTTTACAATGACCGTGCCGTTCAAATGTTGAATGCGGTGGTCGGAAGTGTTGGCAAAAAAGGCGGTTGGTGCTGGTCACCCTGGGGCGGGCTCGATCCGAACTTCAAGACGCCGGCCATGCCACCGGGCGCGAAAACCTGGAGCCCGATCGAAGATCCACCCGAATACCCCTTGGCCAATGTTTGGCGACGGATGCGTGTCGGCGAAATCATTTACCTCTATCTCTTGCAGGGTCGGGCCAAACTCCAGGCCTACATGACTTACAACTTGGATTCGCCTCTTACGTGGCCGGAAGAAAGCCTGACCAAGGACGTGCTTTGCGACGAGTCCTTGATTCCATTCCATGTCTGCGTCAATTGTTTCTACAACGAAACCGCTCACTACGCCGATATTGTCCTTCCCTGGACCACGTACCTGGAACGCTGGGATCTGGATGCCCGAGGTTCCTATAACTTGAAACCCTATGTCGGGATTCGAATGCCCATGGTCAAACCGCTGGGCGAGTCACGTGACGTTCGGGATTTCTTTCCCGAGTTGGCACGCCGAATCGGCGGCGGCATGGAGAAGTGGTACGAGTACGGCTCGACAGAAGACTACATGCGCGAATGGGCGAAAAACATTCCAAAGAACGAAGACACGGGACTCGAGGGCCTGGACCGCTTGATGGAAGAAGGGGCCTGGGAAGATCCTTCGCGCGACGCGTTCTACGAACCCTACAACCGGACAATCGCTGAAGAAGCTCTCGAAGGCACGGATACCGATGAAAAAACGGGGATCGTAACTCGCGACGGGAAAGGAATCGGAATACGCCAATCCGACGGACGGGTTGTTCGCGGTTTTGCAACGCCAAGTCGCAAATTCGAAATTCGGAGCCTGTTCGTCAGTCAAATCGGCAAGAACCAGGATTGCTCGGACCTGATTCAATTGAGCGGGGTCACCAAGACCAAGAATCGACCGCAACAACACAAGGGATTCGATGTGGATGTTGATTCGATGCCAATCTGGCTGCAACCCGAAGAACATCGCGAACTTGCCGATGATGAATTGATCATGACCAGCTTCAAGTGGAACGTGCACAATCATGGACGCACAATGAACTTGAAATGGCTTGCAGAAATCGTGCACAGCAATCCTGCGTGGCTCAATCCGAAAACCGCGGCGGCCTACGATCTGAAGGACGGCGACTGGATCGAGCTCACATCCTACTTTTCCAAAATGCTTGAAAAATCATCGCCAAATCTGAAGCACGGTGAGCGTGACGAGACAGGCCGGATTGTTGTCAGCAAAATGCGCGTCCCCGTCGTGACCATGCAGGGAATTCATCCGAGTGCCATCGCAATGAGTAATTCTTGTGGTCATTGGCAGTATTCGAATGTTGCAAAAGGCGTTCGCGAAACAAGTTCAGCCGACAACACGCACCTCGCCGGTAGCGACGGAAAAACCTACCGTGATCCCGATTGGGAGCGAAACATGTGGTGGGAGGATCAATCCAATGGGGACCCTGATAAGTGGGTTCCCAATTCCGGGAACGGCTGGAACCAAAACAAGCTCATGCCGATCGCTCCCGATCCAATCACCGGTCAGCAAGCCTTTCACTCGACCGTGGTAAGGATCCGAAAAATTGGTTAGCGTCGATTTTGACACCACCGACCAAGAGAACCGCGGCGCGGTCTACGCGCTCCTGGCAAGGCTCTGGATCCGTGAATTGGACGGTGAAACGATCGACGCGTTGAAGTCCAACGATGCCAACTCGGTTTTGGCCGACTTGGGCCTCGAGTTTGATCATCTCAATTCGGATGAGTTGGCAGTCGATTTCTGCCGGCTGTTTATCGGGCCGCGTGGAGCGGTGTTGCCGATTCAATCGGTGCACATGGGCGGTCTATTGAATGGTGCGGCGGTCGATTCCATGCGCGACCATTTGCAGTATGTCCAGGTACCCCATCATGAGAATCAGATCCTGGATCACTTGGGGTTTCAGCTTCAAGTGATGAGCGCGATCTTGCAGGCCAGCAACGTGGACGAACCCCCATTAGCCGAAAACACGGGCGAAAATGCTGCTGCCAATTCCGCTGTCCGGCGCCTGGTTCGCGAGGACTTGGCAAGCTCATTCTTCGCGCATCATCTTGCCTGGACAACCGTCTTGTTTGAACCGCTCGAGAAGATCGCGAGCGGATTCTACGCCTCGCTTATTGGGTTAACCCGCGATTTCTTGCGGCAGGAAGCCCTCCATTTCGGTCAAATCCTGGATTCTCCAAGGTAATTGGGATTTTTTTCTGACTGGATCAAACAAATCCTTGTCAGAAACTGCGATCCTTCGTGTGTAGTATTGAAACGGCACCGAGGCAAGCATGAATTTTTCTGACACCAGGCCCAGTCTTCTCCTGCAGATTCGCGATCCTGAGAATCACGAAGCCTGGGAAGAGTTCGCCCAGATTTATCGCCCGGCGATCATTCGTTACGCGAATTTACGCGGGCTGCAGCATGCAGACGCCGAGGATCTTGCCCAATCGGTTTTGGTTTCCGTATCCAAAGCCATCAAGAAGTGGAAACCCGACTCCGACCGAGCAAAGTTTCGCACCTGGCTGATCCGAATTACCCACCACGCGGTCTTGAACGCGCTAACGCGAGCCAAACCTGACCTGGGTTCCGGTAACACGAAGGTAATGGAGTTGCTCGATTCAATTCCGCAAAACGAATCGGAATCCGAGCTGCTCGTCGAGATTCGCCGAGAGGCATTTCGATACGCCGCCAAGCAAATCCGCAGCGAGTTCCAACCGGAAACCTGGACGGCGTTTTGGGAGTCGGCAGTCCGGGGCCGATCGGTCGCCGAAATCGCTTCTCATCTCAGCAAGAATTCTGGGTCCGTTTATGCAGCCCGAAGTCGTGTGATGCACCGTCTTCGAGAAAAGATTAATGAAATTAGTTTCACCGGCAATTTCAATGAGAATCCCTATGTTGAATAAAACGAATTGTGATCAAGAAAGAGTTGCGAAGTTCCTGCGAAACGAATTGGATCAAGCTTCGACGCGCGAATTCGAAACTCACCTTGATTCCTGTGAATCATGCCAATCTTTGCTGGAAGATTCTGCGGGTGAAGCCGGTTGGTGGGATGACGTTCGAGAGTACCTCCCACAGGATCGAGAAACGTTGGACGATTCGACCAACTTGAGTTTGCAGGAAATCATTTCGCTTTTGGCTCCTTCGGAAAACCCGCAGATGCTGGGGCGCTTCGGCGGATACGAGATCGCAGGGGTGATTGGCCAAGGGGGAATGAGCGTCGTCCTCAAAGGTTTTGATGAGTCGCTCAATCGTTTCGTTGCAATCAAAGTTTTGGCACCGCAACTCGCTGTACGAGGTTCGGCACGAAACCGCTTTGCCCGGGAAGCGAAGGCCGCGGCGGCGGTGGTCCACGATAATGTCGTCGCCATTCATGGCGTCAGCGAATTTGACGGGCTTCCCTATTTGATCATGCCTTATGTTCGCGGCGAATCACTTCAGAAACTAATTCAACGCACCGGCCCACTCACGCCTTTGGAGATCGTTCGGATCTCCCATCAAGCTGCCTCCGGGTTGTCGGCCGCTCACGCCCAAGGCCTCGTCCACCGCGACGTCAAACCGGCCAATCTTCTGCTTCCGGTCGGAATTCAACGCGTCCTGATCACAGACTTTGGATTGGCTCGAGCGGTGGATGACTCCGATCTAACGGGAACGGGAACCATCGCAGGCACTCCCGAATTCATGTCGCCTGAACAAGCGATGGGTGAGACCATCGATGCACGCAGCGATCTGTTCAGCCTTGGCACAGTAATCTACACAATGTGTACCGGGCGAAGTCCGTTTCGTGCAAGCAACTCGTTTGGCGTACTCAAGCGGATTGTCGACGACTCCCCGCGTGCGATTCGAGAAATCAATCCATCGATTCCAGAATGGTTGGAGACGCTGGTTTCAAAACTGCACGCCAAGAACCCCGCACGACGCTACCAGTCTGCGGCAGAATTGGCGAGCGTTCTGGAGCAATGCCTGGCTCACCTTCAAACGCCTCGCGCCCCGCTACCTGCGGATCTGAGAACTCCATTCCCGAAGTCGAGATCGTGGATCTACGCTTCGATCGCGCTCATCGTTCCTTTGTTGCTGACCGTCGCGATGACTTCTTTCAACTTCCCGGGGAACAAACCGGAACCTCGGCCCAATCATGATTCGGTCTCTCAGTGGAACCAGTGGCTGTTGGATCAGCAGGAAGAGGACGAGGAGAGCATCGCAAGAATTGAGAAAAGGCTTTCGCAGGTAAAGCTGCCTTCTCAGCCCGAACTGACAACCACGTCGTTGATCAACGGCCCCTGGGAATTGGAATCGGCCTTCAAAGGCAATAAGAAGCTCCTTTCAGAGTCCACTTCGAGTGCTTCCAAACACCAAACCGTGTTCCCAAACATGCGGATCAAAAAGAGCAAGCTCTGGCTTTCGAGCTCGCTTGCTTTAAAAGATTCAGGGAACGTGGAAAACGAATTAAATATCCAGAAAGGACCCATATCCAACGAGCCCAAGGGAGCTTTCAAAAGCCCCTTTCGAATCACAGATGAAAAAGGTGGCCTCCATCGCTATTCGGCAAAAGTCGAGTTTTCAAATGGATTCGCGCACCGCCTGACGTTGACCGGTGTCGACGAAACAATCAAAGAAGAATCGGCAGTACGTTATGTCTTCAGGCGACCGAAAGACCATCCCGTTTCGTTGAAAAACAAGATCAATCAAATCAAGCAAGTGGTTCATGAACATTATTCACAACGTAATCACATGGCCTACCGGTTGTGTGACCACATGCTGGACATCGCCGAGTCGTACGAACGCGAAGCCGCGCATCGCCAGCAGTATCTGGAGTTGCAGCAGGCTGCCAAGCAACTCGAGGGAACCGGGCAGGATGAAATACTGCAAGCCAAGATCGCATTGTCCTTGCAGGTCCTCGAGCGAGCGGCCGACGAACAATCGGCGAGAGTGGATATCAAGCGGGAATACACTGATAAACAACGGACACGCGAAAAATTCCAACGCCTGATCGAACAGATGTCCGAGCTTCAAAAAGAAGGGAACCAGGAAGCTGTCAATGAACTGAAGACGGAAATGCTTGCCTTACTGCAAAGCCAGGATGACGACTACGAACAGCTGAAGAAGCTTCGATCGAGTATGGTCCAACTCCGTCTCCGCGGAAATCACGCGGAAGCTGAAAAAGTCGAGGCGAGAATCGATCAACTCGAATCGGAACTACGCAAACGATACGGTGATGTCGAACGTCGGACGGAAAAACAGAACCTGGAAGAAAAAGCCTACCGTCTCATCGTGATGGCGAATGCCCAAACCAATGATCCCGAGAAAACACGGATCTATTTTGAGCAGCTCGAACAGGTGAAAAAAACTTATGGCGAAAAGTACGGACCGGATGAACTTCGCGAATTGAAGCTATTCCTCAAAGAGGCACTCGAATCGGCGCAAAAGTCACAACGCAAGAAAAATGGATGATCGGTCGTCGTTCACTGCTTTCGTTCCTGGACTTTACGCACCTCTTTCATCACCGCGCGGCGGGGCAAAAGAGGCGACAGTTTCATCAGCACTTTTTGAAAGAACGAAACGCCGGAGATGACGTTTAGTTTGCCCGCCAACATCGCGTTGTATCCATCTTCGCATACGGGTCGTACACTGGCCGCGTTTTTGAAGAGGTTGGTTTTGTCCATTCCCGAGGCACTTCCAAACTCGGTTTCCGTTGCGCCTGGCAAGAGGGCGGTGACGGTGACTTTGGTATCGCTCAATTCATCCGCCAGCGCGTTACTAAACGAAGTGACAAAGGCCTTGGTTGCAAAATAGGTGGCTTGAAGAGGTCCCGGCATGAGACTGGCAACCGAAGAAATGTTTAGTACGCGTCCTTCGTTTCGCTCGACAAAGTCCGGTACATAAAGTCTTGTCAGGGCCGCCAAAGCGACCACATTGAGGTTGATCATTTTCAGGTCTTGTTCCCAAGGGCGCTCATGAAACTTGCCGCCACCACCAAAACCTGCATTGTTGATTAGGTAATCGACTCGAATTCCCGCGGCCTGCACTTCGTCATAAAGTTCCTTTGGACCATCCGCTGTCGCCAGGTCCTTGGTAATTACGGTCACATCAACCCCGTGCTTGGATTCCAATTCCTTTTTCAATTCATTCAGTTTTTCTTCTCGGCGGGCAACAATCACCAAATCACCGCCACGCTCGGCATGAATGCATGCCAGTTCTCTTCCAATTCCGCTGGAAGCACCGGTAATCAGCGCCATTTTTTTACTTGCCATGCTGTCTCCAGATTCACTTTGCCGATGGTGATTATCTTTCATCAATTCAGTACCCCGAACGTACTGATTTCAAATAGAAAGCATCCGATTGAAGTTGGGAATACCGCTTGCTCGGGCTTTGCGCACTCGAGTCAAAATCGGTCGTGTTATAATTCGGATTATCACAATCGGTGATTGAACATACGGTTTCCGAATCATGAATACTATGACACAACCGTTCAAGCAACTTGATCATCGCATCTTCTCACTGCTGACCTTGGCGCTGACATTTTCTTTCACTCTCGGCGCTTTCAACAATGCAAGCTCGGCACAATCCCCGTCGCAGGCAAACCCAAAGCATACGGATGCTTTTGCCAAATTCGTGAATCCCTTTTTGACCAGGTTATGCGGCGACTGCCATGGCGAAGATTCGGGCGACGCCGATTTCTATGTGCATGATTTGGATGGGCGGATTCGAAAAGGCAAAGATATCGAGCGCTGGGAGAAAATTCTGGAGATGGTTAGTCTCGGCCACATGCCGCCCGACAGCGCTCCCCAGCCGAATCGAATTGATCGTGATCGAGTGACGGGATGGATCACCGGGGAACTCCGGGCGATTGGACGTGGGCCCGATGACAGCCTGTTGGCTTTGCCGAGTCAGGCCAATCGGGTCAATCACGAAGAGCTATTCAACGGTAAGCATCAAGGTCCCGCATTTACGCCATCGAGGGTTTGGCGAAAAAGCCCTCATATCTACTCCCGATTTGCCAATGAAATGCGGACGCAAGTATCTCAGCCGCTGCACGGTCTTGGAGGAAAAGGTATCCAGGATTACGCGAGCTTGCTTGCCGACGAATCGACCATTCAAACCATGTTGCGCAACAGCAATCTGGTCGCTGACCAATTGATGAAGGGCAAACGCGCGCCTTTGAGTTTCTTGTTCCAAGAAGGAGCTGAACCTGAGGCCAAGGAAATTGACCGGGCGGTCGAACGTTTGTTTCAGATGATTTTCCAACGACAGCCGACTGAACGGGATCGAGCGCGCTATGTCAGCGGCCTGTTCGAGAAAAATCGCGAGGCGGCCGGATTGGCCGTCGCAACGCGTACGTTGATCGTCGCCATGCTGATGTCGCCCGAATTTGTATTCCGGCTTGAATTGGGATTGGGAGAGATTCAGGCCGATGGACGGCGCATGCTTGGCCCCATGGAACTGGCCTATGCGATCTCGTTTGCCTTCTTCGACAAACCTGATCCATCCTTGATCAAGGCCGCTCGGGAAGGCCGGCTCAAAACGCGCGCGGATGTCGAGCGCGAGGTGCGTCGAATTCTCGACCGGGAAGATACGAAAAGGGCGTACCACAATTACCCGATGTATCACCGATGGGGCGCCGATTACTACCAGCACAATCCGCGCGTGCTCCGTTTTTTTCAGGAATTCTTTGGTTACACCGGCGCCCCCGATGTTTTCAAGGATCGCGAACGAAACCCGGACCACCATGCATTGCGATTGCGAAAGGATGCGGACCTGCTGGTATTGAGCGTTCTTGATCGAGACAAAAATGTTTTTGAAGAATTGCTTACCACCAATCGCTACCCGATGGATCCATTGCGGCATGATCAAATTGACAAAGCGTTGAACGACAAAAACAATCGGTTTTATCGCGGAATTCGGGAACGGATGGGCGACCAGGATTTCGAATCTATTCTCAGGGCCGGGCAGTGGCCCGGAATTCAATCCAACCACGTTTCTGCCTACAACCTGGTTGACGCCCGTCGTGAATCGGTAAGGCGCCAATATCGGCAGCCAGTGGCATTTCCAGAACATGAACGGGCCGGAATGCTGACTCACCCGGCATGGCTCGTGGCGCATAGTGGAAATTTTGATAACGACCCGATTCGCCGCGGGAAATGGATCCGCGAAAAGTTGCTGGCCGATCTTGTCCCGGATGTACCAATCGGAGTCGATGCCAAAGTGCCGGAGGATCCGCATCGCACTCTCAAACAAAGACTCGATGTGGTTCGCACCGACGAATGCTGGCGCTGCCACAAGTTGATGAATCCTCTGGGCGAAGCGTTCGAGTCCTTCGATGACTTCGGAATCTACCGTGACAAAATCGTTGTCGGCGATGCAGACGCTTATCGCAAGGCGCTTCGAAAGTTTCATCATGACCGAAAACGGACACAGCAAGAGTTGTCGCGCTGGCAGTCCTACGACGCTGCTGGAAGGAAAAAGAAAGCAGAAGAAGCAAAACGGAACCTCCAGAAGCTGAAGCGGCCGACGGATACCGACGCGAAAAACTACAAAGCTCAATTGCGGCGTTTCGAGAACGATACCAAACGTTGGAACAACGAATACAGGAAATGGTCGCAGATGACCGATACCGATCAACAACGGGAAATCGCCCGTCACCAAGATCGGCTTTCGAAATTGAAGCCGCCTGAGGGCGAGTTTAAACCGGTCGATGCCCGTGGTGAGTTGCGTGGAACACGTGACAAAAACCTGGACGGAAAGTTTGACAATGCGATCGAACTGGTACATCGCTTGGCGAGGTCAGAGCGTGTCAGGCAGTCGTTTGTCCGTCATGCGTTTCGATTCTGGATGGGTCGAAACGAAACGTTGAATGACTCGCCGACGTTGATCGCGGCCGATCGCGCTTACGTGGAAAGCGGTGGCAGCTTCAAGGAACTGTTGGTTTCGTTATTAACTTCGGATTCGTTTCTTTATCGAAAAGATATTCCGAATGACGAATCAGAATCGGAGAACAAAAATGAATAATCGACGCCGTCGCTTTCTCAAGTTCACGGGAGTCGGAGCGGGTTCGTTAGCTCTCGGGCCGTTTATTCAACGCCTTCAGGCCGAAGCCTCAGGTGAGGTTGACAAATTGCCCAAACGCTTCGTGTTTGTGGTCCGAGGCAACGGTCTGCGTCCCTATGGTGTTGTCCCGCAGGGGCTCGAGGATTATGGAAAGCCTCGTTTTGCGGCCAAGAAGTTGATCGACGAACCCCTGTCGCGCCGCAAACTGAACGCGAGCATGAAATCCCTTGCGCCCTTCAAGGACCAGCTGACGATTATCCAGGGATTGTCGAGCCGTATCTGCAAGGGTCCTCACGGAGGCCATTTTGGCGTGTTGGGCGCTTATACGTCCGGCGACCACGCTCCGCCGCGGCGTGAAACCATCGATATTTCCCTGTCGAAGCAGTTTCCAAGTATCTTTCCGCATCTGGCATTTCACATCGGCTACAAACCGGAAGAGCAGATTCGATATCTGGACATTTCTGCCAAAGCAAAAAACAGTCGCACGCCTGCGTATGCATCGGCCAAATTGGCTTACAAGGATATTTTTGGAGCCATTTTGAGCGGCGGAAAAGCCAAGCAAGAGGCCATTGCAAATCGGAACCTGATGGATTTTCTGGTCGACGATGTCAAACGCGTCCAAAAAAACCTCGGCTCCCAGGAAAAAGAAAAACTTGATCACTATTTGAATGGCTTCGAAGCACTTCGCGATCGCCAAGCGAAACTGACGGACATGAAGGGGTCATTGAAAAAACATGCGCCACCGATGGACGACAAATACGAATCCGAAATCGAAACCCATCGACTGGAAGCCCACTTTGATATGTCGGCGGCTGCATTGATTACGGGACTTACCAACTGCATCACCATTCGCGCTGACGATCTGGGCGTTCGGTACCAGGGATTCGATCACGATCGGATGAAGGACATTTCTGTCCACGAGATCGGCCATACCGCAGATGTCGAAGGAACCACCGATCGCTACGACTCCAACTGGAAGCAGGGGCGCGAGATGCGGGATCGAATTCGCTCGTACCAGATGAGCCTGTTGGCGGGATTGGCCGACAAGTTGAAGGCGGTTCCGGAAGGCGACGGAACGATGCTCGACAATACGCTGATCGTCTTTTTCAGCGACGCGGGTTCACAACATCACACGAGCTACGACAACATGCCAACCGTCCTGCTGGGTAACATGCGCGGCATGATTCGCCCCGGGCGTTATTTGCACTATCCTTCTTACAACAAACCCGGGCATCGAGTTTTTGCCAACCTGTTGATGACGCTCCTGCACGCGGCCGGACTCCCAAGCGATCAGTTCGGTGATCCCGATCGCGGGCTCTCCGAATCCATCGATCAGTCGGGTCCACTTTCCGAGCTGATCAAGTGATACCATGTCGCTGAGTAGACATTCAACATTGTCGACTCGATCGCGAAAACAGATTCGTTTGAAGTGGCTTTTGTACTCCATCGTTTTGCTGAACGTATTTTTCGCGCTCAATCTCGACTGCCCGCCCGAAGTCATCTGCGCGGCCTTTTTCAATGCCGCGTATATGGGAGTGACCTTTGGTCTCATCCTGGCCGTTTGGGTAGACCACGTCATACACAAGCTGGAATGTTTTTCAGCCCTCCAATTGGCGAAACTGCTTTTGACTGATCCCAAGGCGTCGGCATTGCTGGTGGCAGTCGCCGCCCTCTACCTGTCGGTGCTGTTTCTCCAATCGGCAAACTGGGATCAAGCGACGCGTCTCAGTTTGGCCTCACCCTACGTCGGAGCGGTCCCCGGTTACCTCCTCGGTCGACGTTGGAGAAGGCAAAACCGAACGCATAACGTTGCTTGAGTTGGTACTCACGAGATACATTATCTCGGATTTGTCGCATCCTTCATTAGAATGAATTTGTGAGCACGATCCCCGACATAACGGTATTGCTGGAAGAAGCAGCGCAAGGCAACAACACCGCTGCCAGCAATCTATTTACCTTGGTCTATGACGAACTTCGCAAACTCGCGTCGCGTCAAATGCAAAGTGAGCGAGCCGATCATACCCTTCAATCGACCGCCCTGGTTCATGAAGTCTGGGTTAAGCTCGTTGGCGGTCGCGATTCAGCGACCTGGAACAATCGCGAACACTTTTTTGCGGCCGCGGCGCAGGCCATGAGGCGAATCCTCGTGGACTCGGCACGGGCCAGACGAAGCAAGAAAAGGGGAGCGGGTGATTCACCGGAATCGCTTCGCGACATCGACGCTGCCGACAACGAAGATCAGCAATTGATTGAGTTGGACGAAGCCTTGAATCAATTGAAAGAGCGAGATCCGATCAAGGCTCACCTGGTTGAGCTTCGTTACTTTGCCGGTTTCACGAATCGAGAAGCGGCGGAACAACTCAAGATCTCAACGGCAACGGCCGAACGGTATTGGAGTTACGCACGAGCCTGGTTGCGGACTCAAATCGAGTCCGACCATGAAGGGCCGAAACAGGAAACTTAATGACCAGACTGTCTTTTCGGATGGGTTTGCTGGTCGATGTGTTGGAGCAAGTCGTATTGCAACTTGGATCCTGATTTGCCCAGGAGAGCAATGGCTTCTCTCAAATGGGCACGAGCTTCGCTGAATTCCTTCGCTTCGATGAGTGCCGCCGCGAGCAGCGTGAGCGCATCGCAAATCTTTGGATCGTTTTCGCCGAATGTCTTCCGCGATTCGCGTACCAGCAGATGATAAAACTGGACCTTGAGTTTTGGCGCAGACGCACGCAATCGCTTTTGCAACTCGAGACTCTGTTCGGAAGGCTCTTGCGATTCGAATTCGATTTCCGATAACTCTTGGGCATCGATCGGCGACTCATTGGCGATCAGGCTTTCGTGAAACGCATTGAGCTCCTGATTGATCGACTCATTTCCCAATAGAAACTGATTGAGTCGGGACGACGGCAACTCAAATTCCTTTAAATCCGGAAACTGGGTGAGTCCCTGGTACTCAAAATCGAAACTCAGGTCACTCACAATTGCGATCACCGGATCGCCTATTGCCTGTTCCGGATCCATTTCAACCAATTCGGGTTCCATCATCGGTGGTGAGATGCCCTCAAACACTTTTGCGTATTCCTGCCAAACGATGGCCGAAAATTTGGACATCGCGATCGTAAAGACCGCTTCGTAGTCCTGATCCAGCTTGGCCTTTCTCAGTTCCTTTTCGGCGTTTTCAGCCCGCTGCAAATTGGTCTTCGCCAGGACCAGTGCGTCAGTCAACTCTCGATTGAGACGATCGCTTCGAAAGGCAAGAAAGGTACTGATGATGGTTGCGGTTACGAGCAAGCAAGAAACGACCGCCACGGAGGAAATGAACGCCCGATGTTTCCTCAAGTAAGATCGCAACTGGTAGGTGCGGGATGGAGGAGCGGCGAGAACCGGATCGCCTTCGAGATAACGCCGCAAATCGTTGGCGAACTCACTCACCGTTTCATAGCGCTGTCCGCGGTCGGCGGATATCGCCTTCATCACGATCCAGTCCAGCTCATTCCGGGGCTTCTCGAGCAGCTCTCCGCTTGCCGATGGCTCCCAGCCTTTGCCTCCCGTTTTGCCGTGTTGCTCCGGATCCAAGCGTGTGATCTGAGCCGATGGCGTCGGATAATGTGCGTCCCGCAATGTTTCAAACAACGCCAATGGGTTCAGGTCCTTGATGCGTTCACGATTAAGCGGTGGTGCGCCGACAATCAGTTCATAGAGAACAATTCCAAGTGAGTAGATATCACTCCGCGTATCCACGTCCGCACCCGATAACTCCGCTTGCTCGGGACTCATGTACTGAGGAGTCCCGATCATCGCCGAATAGCGTGTAAACACGGTCTTGTCTGTAAGTCGGTGACCGACCGCTTTGACAACACCAAAGTCAATGATTTTGGGTACGGCTTCACCATCGATCATCGTGACCAGGATATTCGAAGGCTTAAGATCTCGGTGGATGATTCCTTTCTGGTGCGCGTGGTGAACGGCTTTGCAAACTTCAATAAAAAGTTCCAGCTTGGCCACCAGGTTCAATCGCCTTTGGCGGACAAAATCAACGATATTGAATCCCTTCACCAGCTCCATTACAAAGTAGGGGCGACCGTGGTCCGTGGCGCCGGAGTCCAGCACGCGGGCAATTCCCGAATGCTCGAAAAGCGCCATCGCCTGCCGCTCGGCTTCAAACCGGGCGATGACTTGTCGGGTGTCCATTCCGAGTTTGACGATCTTTAGCGCGACTTTTCTTTGCAAGCCAATCGTCTGTTCGGCCATGTAGACAACACCCATGCCGCCTTCGCCGATTTTCTCCAACAAGCGGTAAGAACCGATTTGATCTCCCGGTTGTTCACCAAGATTTGCCACTTCGCGAACATTCGGTTTGAACCAGCCGGGCTCACGATCAAGAATAAAACCACCGGTCGAATCCGATGCCTGGTTCCGCAACAGCTGGAGCACTTCTTTGCGAAGCCCTTCATTTCCATTGCAATGCGAATTGACAAACGACTCGCGTTCCGCTGAATCGATTTCCAACGCGCGGTAAAACAACTCTTCGGAGTTCACTTCGAGTTCCGATTTTGGCATTCGTATTCAGTTCCGATTCAGCCAAGTACTGGCGATCATGGATCACGACCGCCAGCGAAGGACGATTCCAAATGTTCGGTGGATGTCGGGAATAGGCTACTTGAGTCCGCCACCATCGTCCATTAATTCCATGTCCTTCATGAACTCCTTCATCAGGGCTTCGGTTTTCTTCTCATCGATTCCATCGTAGAGCCACTCGCCCATATTCTGCTGAAAGCGGACGGCAACCGGAGGACTGACTGCTTCGATCACGACGCCCGCCTCAGCCTCCGGCATCTCAAACTGAATCTCCAGATGAACGTAGGCTTTGCCATTGTCAAACTCAACTTGTTTGACTTTCGAGTTGAACAGGTCGGGCATGAATTCTGGCGAGTTCCTGCGAAACTGTTTGACGACTTCCCATTGATCGTCCGCTTTTGCCAGGACTTTTTTGACTTCCTGTTTAAGTTTTTTCAATTGGGCCGAATAGCCTTTTTCATCTTGAATGGACTTTGGGTCAAATGAAATTTTGTCCAGCTTGTATTTGCTCAAGAGCTTTTTGATCTCTTCCATTTGAGCTTCCAACTCTTCGTGGAAGCCATCAAACTCCTCTTCAAAGTCGCCTTCGATCCCGCCTTCGACATCGCCATCGATCTCAAACATGGCTTCATTTTTTGAGAACACGATGGCCTCGGCGATGGGACGGTAGACAAAATCATCTTTGCCCTTTTGGGTCATGTGATTGACGGCCTCCTTGAAGTTTTCTTTCTTGATGGCCGCGGCTAGTTCGGAAAACGACTTCTTGATTTTCGCTTTCTCTTTACGATGGTCCTCCGTATCGGACGCCTTCTCAACCTGTTCCGACTTATCAGATTCGGAAGACTTGGAGTCGCTCTTGTCTTGAGCCGTAAGTCCGACAGGTGCAAGCACCAGGGAAAAAACACACATCAGGAATTGCAGCCACTTCATCGATTGTTCCTCGCAAATTGGTTTTCTGTTCTGTTACCAATGACAGCGAGAAACTTGGCGTTTGTCCATCAAAAAAATCGAGAATCTTTTTTTGACCTTGCCTTCGCCGAAAAATCCAGAGATTTGGGTCTGAGAATACGCTCTGGCGGGAGGTTGAGGCTATTCAGTCGATTCCGGCCATTCGTTGGCAATCGCCGCGTTCAGCCGAGCCTTACCGATAAAGTACTCCAACAGCGCATCGGCAACTTCTTCCGATGCTTCAATGGCTTGCTGCTCGCGAAATACGACGGCGAACAAGTCACTTCCGCCCAGCTCCAGCTTGCG
>CAYSXI010000015.1:0-46999 GCA_964434955.1 uncultured Pirellulaceae bacterium | reverse complement strand
CATGTACCCAACCAGGAAAAGTCCCAAGATTACCGCGATGATGAATTTTTTCATGAGTTTGTGATTCGAGTTAGATTTTCACGAGATTACCAAAACCCAGATTCTAAAAATTCGTTTTTGGTCCGCAATGGCCGCGAAGTCGTTGCTCGGTTTCGATGCACCAATCCGGGAATATTAAGCCGACGTAATCAAGGAAAACGAGATTGTTAAAGTTTGATTAAGTCCTGATTGAGCTCGCGATTTCACTTCATTGACTTGGTCTGTTGAAACCAGTTCAAGGCAAAAATCAAGCTGAAACAGACGACAGCGGCCAGGATAATTCCACTCCATCCAAACATCGCAAATCCGGATTGATATCCACCACCTTGAAACTGAGCCCCTTCGTACCCCAGTTGGTCCCAGTCGGGTGTCGGTACATTTCCGGCCTTGAGCTTTCGAGTATCCAAAAGGTGAGCTCGATCCATATGGATCTTGAGAATTCCATCGCCTTCTCGTTTGACCAGAACGTTCTCTTGACGCTTTTCGCCCTCAAGCCATTCGACCAGCGCATCGTCATTGTCCGGCAATTGGGTGAACTTCCACTTGGCATAATGCCGCGAACCGTAACTTCCCAAGAGGACCAGGATGAATGCAGCAATGATCACCCAGGTCAACAAGCTGGAAAGTTGAAACTGCTTTTGCCGCTCTTTTGGTCCGGAAGAAACCATTTGGAACTCAAGCAATGATGTCTTTGACAACGTGCCCGTGAACGTCCGTCAAACGATAGTCGCGACCTTGGAATCGATAAGTGGTTTTGGTGTGCTCCAAACCCAGCAGTTGCAAGACCGTCGCCTGATAATCGTGAACGTGCACACCTTTTTCCGCGACCGAAAATCCGAGCTCGTCGGTTGCGCCATGGACGTAGCCGCCTTTAACACCGCCACCCGCCATGAACATCGTGTAACAATCGGGGAAATGATCGCGGCCAAGTCGCTTGCTCTTGGACGTGCGGCCTTCGCGGAAGGGCGTTCGGCCGAACTCGCCACCCCAAATGACCAGCGTTCGGTCCAACATTCCACGGCGTTTGAGATCCTGGATCATGGCCGTCACCGGCTTGTCCATTGAAACGCACTTTTTGGTGAGTCCAGCTTCAATTTCGGTATCGTCGGCGGTGCCGTGGAAATCCCAACCCCAATCAAAGAGCTGCACAAAGCGAACTCCTTTCTCGACGAGCCGTCGGGCGAGCAAACAGTTATTTGCAAAACTGGCCGCTCCAGGTTTTGCCCCGTAGGCAGCGATTGTCTTTTTGTCTTCCCGAGAGATATCCATGACCTCGGGTACGGACGCCTGCATTCGGTAAGCAAGCTCGTACTGCGCAATCCGCGTCAAGGTTTCAGGACTGCCCAGTTCTTTGGCCTGCATCGCGTTCAGCTCATTGATCGCGTCCAGCGTTTTTCGCCGAAGATCGCGCGACATTCCCTTGGGGTTGCTCACATACAAGACCGGGTCGCCCTTGGATCGGCATTGGACCCCTTGGAACACCGAGGGCAAAAAGCCGTTGCCCCAAGCGTTCTTTCCGGCACTCGGTTGCGTTCCACCCGAATTCAATACAACGAATCCTGGCAGGTCCTCATTCTCGCTTCCCAGGCCGTAGGTGACCCACGAGCCAAAGCTCGGGCGACCTTGCCTCGGTGATCCCGTCAACAACAGCAGTTGCGCCGGCGCGTGGTTGAACTGGTCGGTGTACATCGAACGGACAACACACAAGTCATCCGCAACGTGGCGCAGATTTGGCAACGCATCCGACATCCACATACCCGACTTACCAACCTTCTCAAATTTTCTCGGCGTCCCAAGCAGTTTGGGTACACCGGAAGTAAATGCAAAACGTCGACCTTTCAAAAACTCTTGCGGGCATTCCTGACCGGTTCGTTTCACGAGTTCGGGTTTGTAGTCGAATAAATCCAATGTTGGCGGAGATCCCGCCAAGTGAATGTAAATCACGGCATCCGCTTTGGCCGCGATCTGGGCTGGTTTCGCCGCCAACGGATTCACGACATCCTGCTCCGATGTTTCACCGCGCGCAGAGCCCAGTCCCTGGCTTGCCAAATACATCGAGCCGAGGCCAAGCGAACAGTTCTTAAAGAAGTGCCGCCGAGTCTTATGCTGCATCAGGTTCATGTACTGGTTCATGGCTTTTGAAAAACCTCATCAAGGTTCAAAAGAACATTGGCAACCGTCGTCCAAGCTGCTAGTTCAACAAAGTTGGTATCCGCGGGACTCGGATTCAATGGATCATTGCCCAACATCCTGGCTTCATCAGGGCGTTCGGAAAAATGCGCCTTGGCCGCCGCATAGAGTTTTACAATTCGGGAAAGCTCCGGTTTCGAGGGCGGGCGAATCAAGCAAAGTCGAAACGCGTGCGCGGCCACCTTCTCCGGGGATCGGTCTTTCGGATTTACGGCAACCCGTCTTGCTAACGCTTGGGCCGCTTCGACATAAACCGGATCGTTTAATGTCACCAATGCCTGGAGCGGCGTGTTGGTGCTGGCACGCTTGATTTCGCAAACTTCCAGATTCGATTTGTCAAAGGTCGACATCGACGGGTAAGGAGCGCTTCGCCTCCACTCGGTATAAACCGCGCGACGATAACGGTCTTCTCCGCGGCTATCGTTCCAATCGACGCTGCCCGAGAAAGCGGCCTTCAAGCCGAATTTGGGTTGCGGCGGTTGTACGGGAGGCCCGTACATTTTTGAGCTTAGCAAACCGCCGGCAAACAATGCCTGATCACGAACCATCTCGGCGGTCAAGCGAAGTCGCGGGCCACGAGCCAAGTAACGGTTGGCGGGGTCGAGTTTACGTTTTGACTCGGAGACGGATGACGATTGTCGGTAGGTGGCCGACATCACGATTTTCTTGATTAATGCTTTCTGGTCCCACCCGCTGTCAATAAACTCGACCGCGAGATAGTCCAACAGTTCGGGGTGGCTGGGAAGATCACCCTGATTTCCGAACTCCTCGCTGGTTAGCACGATTCCGGTTCCAAAAAGTTTTTCCCAAAATCGATTGACGACCACTCGCGACGTGAGCGGGTTCTGCCGACTAACCAACCATTTCGCCAATTCAAGGCGACTGCGGTCCGCACCCTTCCGGAGCTCAGGAAAAATCGCTGGCGTGCCGGCCGAAACCGTTTCACCCGTGTCCAGGTAGTTCCCCCGAATCTGAATCTTGGTGGTTCGCGGTTTGGCCATTTCTGACATGATTGGAACCGTCGTAATTCGTTTGATTCCAGCCAGGAGGTTTTGTTTCTTTAAGAGGAGCGCCTGCAAATCTGAATAGGTCTTGGTTCGTTTCCAAAAGTACTTCTGCAGTGTTTCAATCTGTTTGGCGTTTCGTTGGGCGGCTTCGATATTTGCAATTCGCAGAATGTTCGACGGGATTTCGGCGACATCAATTTGGCGTTCCTTGGCAGTTGCTTTGGGGAAGTCTCGTGTCCAAACCGGTTTTCCCTTCCCATCCAAAATGGTGATTCTCGCGCCATTGAGTCGTTCGGGTAGTCCCCTGCCCTGCCGGTTCCAAAGGGTAATTGAATCGATGTCATGGACGGTGTTTAAATCGACTTGCCACCAAGGATTCTTTTCGTTTTTTGTATGTGTCGTCGATTTCTTTTCGAAGACACCATTCGTGTTGCCGTCAATCGCGTACTGGGCCTGCGTAATCGGTGCTTGACTGGCTGGCGACGCCCTGGGTCGCAATATTCTTGCCGCCGGAAAATACCTGGACTTCCGCGAGTGAGAGAATTCCCGTTCGGTCGGGTAGTTCAACACGAATGTAACGTCCCCGAATCGGCTTGGGATCTTTCAGCGTTTTCATTTGCGATTCGATCCATTTCATGTCAACCGAATCAAACCGGTTGACCATCTGTTTCAAATCGTTGAGTTCCGCGACGAGTTTGCGCCGTTTTTCGATTTGATCTTCGCGATAAACATCGAACAGTGGGCTTTCATTGGGGCGATCGTTGTCGGCGGTGTTGTTGAAAAAAGCGTAAAACTCGAAGTACTCTTTTTGACTGATGGGATCGTACTTGTGGTTGTGGCATTGAGCGCAAGCCATCGTCGTCCCCATCCAAACGGCAAGCGTTGTGTTGACCCGGTCCACAACCGCAGCGCTGCGAAACTCTTCATCGCTGGTGCCGCCTTCGCTATTGGTCAGAGTGTTTCGATGAAATGCCGTTGCGATCAGTTGTTCCGGTTTTGGATTTGGGAGCATGTCTCCCGCGATCTGTTCAATCGTAAATTGATCAAAGGGCTTATTCGCATTCAGGGAGCGAATCACGTAATCGCGAAAGGCCCAGATCGTTCGTCGTCGGTCCTCCGCATAGCCGGCGGAATCCGCGTATCGAGCAAGATCCAGCCAGACACTTGCCCAGCGTTCTCCAAATGCCGGCTTGGCCATTAACCGATCCACCAGTTTTTCGTAGGCGTTGTCGGACTTGTCCTGCAGAAAGGCGTCGACCTCATCCAAGCTCGGAGGAAGTCCGGTCAAGTCGAGCGAAAGCCGTCGAATGATCGTGTATCGATTGGCAGCTTCTGCCGGCTTCAATCCCTTGGACGCCATTTTCGCCAAGGTGAACGCGTCAATTTCGTTGACTTTCCATCGACGAAATTTCTCGTCCTCAATCGTTGGCGTTGCCGGACGCTTGGGAGCTACATACGACCAATGTCTGGAGTATTTGGCTCCCGAATGGATCCACTTCCGCAGCAATTCCTTTTCCCTGGCCGAGAGAGGTTTGCCCATGCTTTTCGGCGGCATGACTTCGTCGTCGTCATCGGATTCCACCCGGGCGATCAACTCACTTTCATCAGGATCGCCGACCACAATGGCGTCTTCGGTCGCGCCATCGAACGTGTCGAGTCGTAAGCCGGCTTCTCGAGTTTTGTCGTCAGGGCCGTGACACGCAAAGCACTTGTTCGACAGGATTGGGCGAATATCGCGATTGAAGTCGATTTGCGAAAAGCAAAAAGCAGGCGCGAGCGCCGTCCATATCAATGCAACAAAGATGGTACTCAGGGACTTCATGGTTTCATTCGGTAAGGTTTTCTATCCAACCCAATTCTAACATATCGAGTTGGCAGAAACCCCGGCAATTTGTCTCGGGCGAATGCCCGGGAAGATGATGAAAGAAGTCTTTCAGTCTCAAAGTCTAAAGATCGGCCCAGTTTTTCAGACCGTCCATAAATATTTCAAGCATTTCTTCGGTGTGAGCTTCGTCAAAAAGAAATGGGTCACAGCGGATAGCGACTGTCAGTTCCCGCAAATAAGTCGAAATGGAAACCACGGAATACGTTTTGTCACGAAGCGGTGGCACGCCGTAGCAGCGTAACAGCTCAAGATTGCCCGGCAACACGGCGCCTTTGCGACGCGGAAGTTTCGAGATGTAACGCCGGGTCGGATCAGCAATATTCGTGAGCACCACCGTGCCCAAACTGCGGCGACGTTTCGTTGCCAACTTCATTGCCCAGGGCGCGTGAGCGGCTCGACTGGCCATTTCGATAAATTCGGTCCCGAGATTGTTGTTTTTGATATCCCGGGTTTCTTCCCGAATCGTCTTTAACAAGGAAACTCGATCCTTGCAGTCCGATTCGGGACGGGCAAGAAAATTGTAGCTGGCCATGTTGGCGGCCGGTTGAAACTGATCGACTCTGCCGCGCAAGTTGGTCGGCATTAGAATCTTGTACTTTCGACGCGGTCCAATGGATGGCTTTCGGTATTTTTGATTCCAGTCGCGAATCATCATGAACGTTTCGGCCGCCAGGAGATCGTTGACCGTCACGCCGTGACGAACGGCCGCATCACGAATTACCTTGTATTCGTCTTTGGTTGTAACTCGCTTCTTGATTCCAAACAGGGGAATCTCGCCTTCGCTTGGATTCGATTTGCGCGGCGCTGCCAGTGGCTGACAACCAAGAATCCCATGCTTGAATAGATACTTGTAAGCAACGGCCCGATTAACCACCTCGGTTTCGGAGGTTCCAAAATAACGTTGCCGATAACCCCGGTTTTTCAATAGCGTTGGATCCAGGTCGACGAGTTCTGCCGTTCCAGGGCCCGAAACAAGGTTCGAATAAATGGCCCACATGTCCCCGATAAACATCTGGGCTCCGACTCCGTCACAAGCAACATGGTCAAAGTAAACGGTGAGCGTGGCCTCGGTTTCGCCCTGATGAATCCAGATCCGAATTCGGGCTTCCTCTGTCGGATGGAACCGAACGCCTTCCGGGCAATCGAGCGGCTCGCCCTCCTTTTGCCAACGAATTTTGACGGGAAGTTCCTTTCGATACTTCCAACTCAGGCGGCCTTTCTTGCCTGGTTCAATGGAGCAGCGAAGCAGCCGATGGCGGTCCAACGCGCCGTCGACGGCCATCTCAAACTCTTCTCGCTGAACCTGCCCCGCTACGTCATTGTTGAGCACAAAGGTCATCGGGTAGTCGTCGGTCGAGTCGTGGTATTGAAACAACTCGAACGGGCAAAGATAAAGCGGAAACAGGCGCATGCGCGAGTAGGCTTCATCCATATCTGGCAAGGATAAGTCGGCAAGCGTGTATTTGGTCTGCGGCACGTCAATCTGTCTCCGGACGCATCAAGTTAACAGAGAATGGACCACCAACAAGTCCCGACCCACCGAGACATTCAATCCTGGGAGGTAAACGCCCAATTTTTACCAAATATCATGAACGGTTCGACGCATCTTAACGAATCTTATCGACAACTTTTTTCAATGCTTCCGCAAAAGCCACCACTTCTTCCGCTGTGTTGTAAAGGTAGAAACTCGCGCGACAACTTGCAGCAAGTCCATACCTTTCATGAAGCGGCATCGCACAATGATGCCCGGCCCGGATCGCAAATCCTTGTCGGTCAACCAGGAGTGAAATGTCCTGAGGGCTGCAGCCATCGATCACGAAGCTGACGATTCCCGCACGCGTGTGATCGCCACCTTGCGGTGGCCCCAGGATTCGAAGTCCGTCGATTTTCAACAGCTGTTCCATTGCCAACTGAGAAAGTTGCCATTCGTGCTGCTTGATTTCATTGAGCCCAACGGATTCCAAGTACTCCAGTGCGGCTCGAAACGAGATTGCCTGCGCAATTGGCGGTGTCCCGGCCTCGAATCGTGCTGGAATCAATCCTTCAACGTAGCCTTCTTTGGTGACCTTGCTGATCATGCTGCCGCCGCCGAGGAAGGCCGGCATTTTTTCTAGCAGTTCCATCCGGCCGTGCAAAATCCCCAATCCGCTTGGGCCCAACATCTTGTGAGCACTAAAGGTCATGAAGTCCGCGCCCCATTCGCGAACACTTGTCGGTTCGTGGGGTACATGTTGGGCGGCATCGACAAAGGTCATCGCGCCAACTTCTTGCGCCTGTTGAACCAACTGCTTGACTGGATTGATCGTGCCCAGCACATTCGACACTGCCGCAAACGCAAAGATCCGGGTCTTCGGGTTAAGACATTCGTTTAGCGAATCCTGATCGAGAAATCCATCATCATTCACGTCGACAAACCGTACCTTGGCACCGGTCCGTTCGGCCAGTTGTTGCCAGGGAATGATATTGGAATGGTGCTCCATCTCCGTCAAAAGGATTTCGTCGCCCTCGCCGATTCGAAGCGTTGGGTCATTTGAGTCTCCAAGGCAACGCGCGACCAGGTTGGTCGAAAGCGTGGTGCCCGAAGTGAAAATGACTTCGCGATCGTTGGCGGCGTCGATAAACTCTGCGATCTTGGCCCGGCTTTCTTCATACTGGATCGTGCTCTGTTCACTCAACCAGTGTATTCCACGATGTACGTTCGAGTACGATTGTTCGTAGACGCGGCGAAGTGCTTCAATCACGGACGTGGGCCGCTGGGTCGAGGCGCCGTTATCGAAATAGACCAGCGGTCGGTCCTTGTGAATCGTCTGGTTCAGTACCGGAAAGTCCTGGCGAATCTGATCAAGATCAAGGTTCGAAGAATTGGAGGTGGAGGTTTCAGTCATGGCATTTCACACTTCGCGATTTTCCCAGTCGATGTTCGACATCTTGGCCAACGCAATCTGAAGGGCCTGAGTCCCATTTCGCTTTCCGCCTTGGGCAGCCAGGGCCACGTAAAGCTGATAAGCCATGGCGAGTCCGGGCATCGAAAGATCCATTCGGCGAGCTTCTTCCAAAGCGATTCCCATGTCCTTGATAAAGTGTTCCACAAAAAAACCGGGTTCAAAATCATTGGCAATGATCCGCGGACCCAGATTGCTTAAAGACCAACTGCCGGCCGCGCCGCTGCCGACCGATTTTAAAACGGTCTCCAGATCAAGCCCGGCCTTCCAGGCGTAGATCAAGGCTTCGCAAACGCCAATCATGTTTGTTGCGATCAGCGTTTGGTTGACCATCTTGGTATGTTGGCCGCTTCCGGCAGGCCCTTGATAGACGATGGTTTTGCCGAGGATGTCAAAAATTGGTTGCATCCGGTCGACTGTTTCGCGGTCCCCTCCGATCATGATCGAAAGGGTTCCATTCCGAGCCCCGACGTCGCCGCCCGAAACCGGCGCATCGATTGCCGCGATGCTTTTTCGCGCGGCCGCCTCGTGAATCTCGATCGCCAAACCGGGCTGGCTCGTGGTCATGTCGACCACGATTGAACCTTCGGCAGCATTGGCAAGGATTCCGTCGTCCGATAGATAAACCGAACGAACGTCGTGCGGGTAACCCACGATCGTAAAAATCACATCGCTCTGAGATGCGACGGCCGCCGGAGTATCAACGATTTCAGCCCCCTGCAGTGATTCCGCTTTGCTGCGGGTGCGGTTGTAAGCTGTAACTCGATAGCCGGCCGATAGTAAATGTTGGCACATGCTATGCCCCATCACCCCAGTTCCGATCCAGCCGATGCGGGTTGTTTCCGGATTGATACTCAATTTGAAACCTATGTTTGATACCGAATGAATTTGCCACAGACTTCACGGTAGAAGTTGGGGCATAACTCGACAAGGGCGCGAAAAAAGAACCTCGTAACGAGGCGGAAAACCGGAGCACTCATTCAAGTGATTTTCGGCTAATCGTCATCAAAATTCGGACGATCAATGATCTCTTTTAACAAGATGGCCTGCTGAATGTTTTGCGGATTGCGAAACATCTCTGCAAGCTTCGAAGCTCGCTCCGGCGAAGAGTGCGAATCGTAGGCTTTTGTCGTTTCGGCGGATACTTCACCGCGATCCGCAATGGCATCGGCACCGAGGTGCCCCACTTGCTGGTCAAACTTATTCTGAAGCCGTTGCTCTTGTAGTTTACTTTTTGCCTCGACTCCCGAACCCAGCTGTTGGGCGTGTTGCCGAATATCGCTGGTATCGAGATGGGATTGGACATGGCTCCCAACCGAAGATTGAACCGGCTCCACGACCTGAATGTCGTCCACGATTTCGACGACTTCAGGCTCCAGCCGCCGAGGCGGTGGTTCCGGTGGTGGTTGGATGATGGGCTGCTGAGGCTGAGGCGGTTGCTGCGGACCAGGACCCTGCTGCTGCTTTCGCGCGGCTGCCTGCTTCAGAAACTCTTCAATATTTTTTGCCATCGTTGCCTGACACTACTCAAACGGATTGATTGGACGCCTGCCAGATGTTTAACACGGTAACATTAGGACTGCCCGACCGGTTTGTCGTTGGAGACCGTTGAAATCGATTTCCGCATATCGGTATCCGCTTGCACATTACGCAGCTTGTAATAATCAAGAATGCCAAGCTTTCCGGACCGGAAGCTGTCGGCCATCGCCGCAGGAACATCGGCTTCGGCTTCAACCAATTTCGCCCGGCTCTCTTCGATCGCCGCATGGTTTTCTTGCTCTTGCGCGACTGCCATCGCTCTTCGGCCTTCGGCGCGGGCTCGGGCAACACGGGTATCAGCTTCCGCCTGGTCGGCTTTCAGTCGAGCACCAATGTTCTCGCCCACATCAATATCGGCAATATCGATGGAAACAATTTCGTAGGCCGTTTGCGAGTCCAGCCGCCGGGATAGTACCGCTTTGGAAATCATGTCCGGATTTTCCAAAACGACTTTGTGATTCTCGGCAGAACCAATTGCACTGACAATCCCTTCACCCACCCGCGCGATAATGGTCTCTTCCGTCGCACCACCGATCAACTGTTGCAAGTTCGAACGAACCGTAACACGAGCTTTCACTTTCAATTGAATTCCATCTTTCGCCACGGCATCCAGCGATCGTCGCGCGGCGCCTTTGGCCGGACAGTCGATCACGCGCGGATAAACACTGGTTTGAACCGCTTCCAAAACATTTCGTCCCGCGAGATCGATCGCGGCAGCTTCGCGGAAACTCAGTTGAATCGTCTTCGCCTTGTTTGCGGCAATCAAAGATCGGATCACCATCGGGACATTCCCGCCCGCAAGGTAATGCGCCTCCAAGGCGCTCGTCGTCATTTCCGTTTCTTTCAAGCCCGCTTGAACGGCCATGATTTTGCTTGGAACGATGACACTGGCGCGAACCTTTCGAAAAGTCATTCCAAGAAGATCAAAGAATGATACGCCCGCGCCCGTGAGAACCGATTGGATCCACCAGCGAAAGTACGAGATGAAAATCCCAAAGAATATCAACAACGCGAGAATGACAACAATCGATCCTCCAATCAGAAGGATGTTCCCGATTCCCAATTCCTGCGCCAGCAATGAATTCTCAGACATTCTTAATCCAAACTCCGATATAAGCACCTAGCCCGGAGGGGCCAGTTTTTCGACAACTACGAATCATCCTATTTTAGGAAAAGCGACTACCCTGTTGTAGCCGCCAAGTTCCCCGAATTTTTCGAACTCTTGCCAAATTGGGACAAAATTGGCCGAGCAAACGGTCAATCCGTCGGTGTTCGGACACTTCGCGACCCTCGGTGGCTCACTTATCGGCGGGAAGCCTCGTGCCGCATCGGCAACCAGGCACCGTTCTGTGCGCTACTGTCGACGCATTGCTGAATGAAGTACATCCCCTCGACGCCATCGTGAACATTCGGGTAGACCGTGTCCGTCTTCTCGAAAGCGCTTCCACTGGCTCGCAATGACATCGCATCGTACGCACTTCGATAAACGTTGGCGAACGCTTCGAAAAATGCTTCGGGATGCCCGCTGGGCAAACGACAGGCCGTCGCCCCACTTTCGTTCATAAAGGGCGCATTCGGATCGCGCGTATAGATTTGATGCGGCTTGCCGTTTTCACGGACGATCATCTCGTTCGGATTTTCCTGGCGCCAAACGAGCGACTTTTTCGTTCCGTCGATCTCAATAAAAAGATCGTTTTCGCGGCCGTGACTGATTTGCGAAGCCGTGACGGAACCGAGCCCGCCGTTTTCGAACTTGATCATTGCGGTACCGTAGTCATCCAGGGCACGCCCGTCTTCAAAGGTTCGAAGTTGGCAACTGATCTCCGCAGGCATGAGACCCGTCATGTATCGAGCCAGGTTGTAAGCGTGCGTCGCGATATCACCAAAGCAGCCCGCGGCGCCACTGCGCGTGGGATCGGTACGCCAGGCTGCTTGTTTCTGGTCTTCCGATTCCAATCGCGTCCGCAACCAGCCCTGGATATAGAACGCTCGAATCGCGTTGATTTCGCCAAACTCACCGCCGAGAATCATCTCGCGTGCCTGGCGCACTAACGGGTAGCCGGTGTAGTTGTGAGTCACCGCGAATACGACATCCGATTGATTGACGGTTTCACGAAGCTGTTCGGCTTGAGCAAGATCAAACGTCAGCGGCTTGTCACAAATGACATTGAACCCCGCCTCGACTGCCGCCTTGGCAATTTCAAAATGGGTGTGGTTGGGCGTTGCGACCGAAACGAAATCAATTCGCTCGTCTTCCGGCAGCGCCGCTTCTTGTTCGAGCAGCTGCTGATAGGATTCGTAAGCGCGACTTTCCGCGATGTCGTAGTCTGGCGCTGAAGCTTTCGCTCGCTCCGGGTTCGACGATAAGGCTCCCGCCACCAAGGCAGCGCGATTGTCGAGTACGGCCGCGGTGGCATGAACACGGCCAATAAATGATCCTTGGCCGCCGCCAACCAATGCCATGCGAAGTTTTCGATTCAAAGGGTCGTTCGTTCCCATGCTTTTCTTTTTCCTTAAATGACTTCACTACTTCTTATATGCTTCTTCGCGAAGGTCGATGCATACGATTTCTTTATCGTTTCTTGCGTAAATGCGTCCGTTGGCAAAAGCCGGATGGCTCCATACAACCGTCCGACCACGAGCGTTGTGAGTCGGGTCAAGCATTTTCGCTCTCGAAATTTCTTCGTATCCGTCGGGGGTCAATTTGGCAATGATCAACTCGCCCTGGTCGTTGCAAAGGAAACATCGATCGCCATGTTCAACAATGAACAGGCTCGCGAAGGTCAAACGACCTTTGCCCAACGATGTCGTTTCCGACCAGACCTTCTTGCCGTCTTTCAGGTTGACGCACATCAAGTGACCGCCGCCCCGTCCATTGACACCAACGCCGTAGGCGTGTCCGTCTTTGATGTAGGGAGTCATCATCAATGAATTCATGATTTCGCCCGCACGAAGATCCTTTTTGGTTGTTCGCCAAACGACGTCATGTTTGTCTCCGTTCGAACCCAGGTCGATCATCATCGAACCAAGGTAGTAATCGGTAATCAACATTTGACTGCCGATAAATCGTGGCATCGCGATGTTGATCGCCTGAGCCTGTGGATTCGATTCACGTAAATTGATGTCCCAGTTTTTCTTTCCATCTTTCGGATTGACGGAAACCAGTCCATCGCCATTCCACATGATGAGTTGCCGGGTGTCCATCGTTGTGTGGATCACCAGCGGAACGTAGCCGATATCGAACGTTGTAAGCGATCGCCAGATTTCCTTGCCGGTGTTTTTGTCGAAGCAAACCAGCGCGCTCCCGTCGCCCCCGACCGTGCAGTACATGACGTCGCCGTCAATCAACGGATGCGAAGCGTATCCCCAGATTGGTGGCTTGGTTTTGTATTCTTCCATCAGGTCTTTTTGCCAAACGATCTTGCCATCGGCTTTTTGAAAGCAGATCAGTTTGCCCATCGCGCCAAGCGTGTAGACCTTGTCGCCGTTGACGATCGGCGTGCACCTTGGGCCATTCGGATAGGAAATCGCCAGGGTTGATTCATATTTGTGTTCCCAGACAAGCTCGCCTGTTTTTTCAGAAAGGCAGAAAATGCGTTCGGTTCCCTTGATGCCGCGAAGCTGGGGCGCGGCCGATTTTTTCTTGTCCTGTTTCTTGCCTTCCGATTTGCCTCCACCTTTTTCCTGCTCGGATTCCTGGGCGGAGGGCGTTTTGCCCGCGGCGGACTTTTTCTCCGAGTCCGTTCCCCGAGGCGCGGCCACAAAGTCCATCAGATAGACCTTGCCTTCAGAAACGGATGGCCCCGTGTATCCGATGCCAACCGGTTTTCGCCATAGGGTTTTCAATCCATTCTCGGGAAACTTTTTGACGATGCCTTTTTCGCGCCAGACACCGTCTCGTTTGGCACCCATCCAGTCCGGCCAATCGTCGGCCAGGCACGAGGATACGCAAATCGACGTCAAAAGAAGCCCAAAAAACAGTGCACGCAAGTTCATCGAATTTTCTCCGAGAGTAAATCAGCAGCGGTCGATTATAACGAAGCCGGATTGGGTTTCGCGACCCAAGCAGCACTGCCGGTCGCTTTTTTGAAGCGTTGAAACCAAACCTCGAACCGGAAACTCGATCGAACTAGTTTTGATCCAGTTCTCTCGCCAGCTCCAATGCCTGGTCCGAATTTGCGATCTTTCCTTCAAGTTGGGCATCCCGAACCGAGTCGAGAAGCAACTTGTACTTTGGTCCCGGCTTCAATCCGGCGGCATTCAAGTCGTCGCCGGTCAGCAGTGGTTCAGGGTTCAATACCTCAGGAGGTTGAGAAAGTTTCGTTCTGCAGAATGCCATCGACTGCTTTTGCGCCTCGTTCTTCGTGTGATTGGCGATTACTTCACAAAACTCCAAGCCAAGTCGCGAGAGTGGCTGAATCAGGCGACGCTGAATTTGTGGCCAAGGCCGGTTCACCGCGTCAAGCAGTGACGACTCATTCTCGATCAACCAGATCACGGATCGGATCTCGTCGACCGAAAGTTTCCAGTTGCGTCCAAGTTGCTCAAGCGATTTGGGTTCTGTCAAAAGGTCTCGAAGCAGCATAGCCAGGGCCAATGAAAATTGTTGCGTCGAAATCCGCTTCAAACGTTCAAGCGTCGCGGCACCTGGCCATGCCAAGCTTTTGGCCGAAACCCGTAACTCGGGATCAAGTAGTTCATGCAACAAGCCGAGGTCGCTGAGCATCTTGACTGCCAGGCTTCGCTGAGGATGAGAAAACATGCGGCGGAATTCCGCGGCGACTCGTTCGCGGCTCACGACGTTGATTTGTTCGGCGCGGCGTTCAATGGCTCGCGCGGTTTCTACTTCCAGATCGAAATCAAAGGTGGCGGTGAATCGAACCGCACGAAGCATTCGAAGTTTGTCTTCGTCGATCCGCGATTCCGCGTCGCCAATGGCACGAATGACGCGTCGTTTCAAATCCTCTCGACCCCCGACGAAGTCGATCACCTGCTCTTTAATAGGATCAAAAAAGAGTCCATTGATCGTGAAGTCGCGGCGCTGAGCGTCTTCTTCCGCAGTCGAATATTCGACCGAGTCCGGGCGGCGGCCATCCGAGTAGTCGCCGTCGTTGCGAAACGTTGCGACTTCAATTTGGCCTGCTGATTTTTCTGGACCAAGGATGGTGATAACGCCAAACGAAGCTCCAATCGCGAGTGACCTGTGGCGGCCGAAAAGTTCCTGAACTTGCTCGGGACGGGCACTCGTCGCGACATCGTAGTCCTTGGGATCCAGCCCCAACAACTGATCGCGCACGCAACCGCCGGCCCACAATGCTTCATGGCCGGCATCCTGAAGGCGGCGCGTTACTTCAACGGCAAATTCTCGTTCATTCATGGCGTTGTTCGCTCGGCTCATTATTACCGATCAAGAAACAATCAGAAGCCAACGCGTTCGCAGTTTTACAGGACCGACTCATTTTGTGCGTTTCCTCAAAGATCACCTCGAAGGAAGGGAATTCGACTCCTTCAATCGACACAACCGCCACGATCACAACCGCAAGGCAGCGCAATCGTTTCCCGATCGGAACAAAATTCTCGATCCATAGGGTTCAACAAAGCCGCGATTTTCCCCGCGTGCTATTTTTGGGCAGTTTAATTTCTGGAGCGGCCTATGGGCATTCTGCGTCGATATTCATCTATCCTGGCAAATCCAACTGCCTATCGGATTTGGCAATCCCCTTTCGTCAAAGCCAAGTTTGAGCCTGTGTTTCGACACAATCAGATGAATCAGGTTCGCCGGGTCTTGGACGTCGGTTGTGGACCTGGGACCAACGCCGGCCTATTCACCGAAATCGACTACCTTGGACTCGACCTGAATCCCCAATATGTCGAACAGGCAAAACGGCGATTCGGAAATCGATTCGAAGTCGCCGACGTTTGCACCTACGAAGCCGATGAGAACAACCGTTTCGATTTCGTTCTGATGAATAGCTTGCTTCATCACGTCGACACCGAAAACGTGCATCGAATTCTTGATCAACTCAAGCGGCAGATTGCCGAAGACGGTCATATCCACATTCTCGACTTGGTGCTGCCAGAAAAAACAAGCATTTCGCGAACGCTCGCCGAGGCGGATCGTGGAGACTATCCTCGCCCGCTCGACACCTGGAAAGAGATTTTCACGACTCACTACGACGCCGTCGAGTTCGAACCTTACGAATTGAAATGTGCCGGAATCACTTTGTGGAACATGGTCTATTTCAAGGGCTCACCCAAGTGAATTCGATCGACCAGACATCCGCGCCACGTCCACGCCTTTCTGGAGCACCGCGCCCCGCGGTGACACCCAAGCGATGTTGAATAGCCCCAAAAAAGAGACGATTGCGGTTTCGGTCGCGATCCCGATTTTCAATGAAGAGGCGGTTCTACCCGAACTTCACCGCCAGCTCTGCGTGTCCCTGGCTCAGATTCCCGGCAATCACGAAATCATCTTTGTGAACGATGGGAGCACCGATGGAACCGCAGAAGTTCTTTCGGCATTGATGATTGCCGACACGCGAATCAAGACGGTTCATCTCTCGCGAAACTTTGGCCATCAGGCGGCGTTGAGCGCCGCGTTCGATCACGTGACGGGAGACGTCATGGTTTTGATGGACGGAGATCTTCAGGACACGCCTGAAACGATTCTTCGTTTTGTCGAAAAGTACAAAAAAGGCTACGACGTCGTTTATGCAATTCGCGACAAGCGGAAAGAAGGCCTGTTACTGCGGGCCGCATACTCGGCTTTCTACTGGCTGATTTCGAAGTTGTCGGAGATTGATCTTCCCCGCGCAGCCGGCGACTTTGCCCTGCTGTCGCGACGCGTCGTTGAATCAATCAGGAATTGTCCCGAGCGACATCGATACCTTCGAGGACTCCGACGCTGGGTCGGTTTTCGCCAGGTTGGGATTACGGTAGAGCGCGACGCACGAGCTGCTGGTGTCAGCAAATACAGCTGGATCAAGTTGTTTCGCTTGGCGTTCGACGGGATCTTTTCGTTCAGTGTGCAACCGCTTCGTGCGGCGACCTGGATGGGAGCGCTGACCATTTCAGCGTCTCTGCTCTACACGCTTTACGCGATCGTGGCTCACCTGCTTTTCAATCAATCTCCGGCTGGCTTCACCGCGCTGATCACGGCCATCACGTTTCTCGCCGGTGTTCAACTGTTGTTTCTGGGTGTGATTGGCGAATACGTCGGCCGCATTTACGAGCAAGTCAAAATGCGACCCCTGTATGTTGTCGATCAGGTGCAGACTTACGAAGACCTTCCGGCTTCTGTCAGCACCTGCTACGAAATCGTCAGCGGTCACAAACTGGTTTCGGTTGAGAAGATCGAAAAAGCCCTTGAAGAACACGAGATGCTGTGTCGAGGCGACAAGGCCGTCATTCCGACGACTTTTATCGAACCAACCAAAGATTCATTCTCCGGTGCAACCAATAGCTAGGATCGGCAAGTCGAATGGACCAATCGTACGCGGAAAAATATCGCGAGCTTTATCGCCGCCATTGGTGGTGGCGCGCGCGCGAGTCCGCGATCCTTCGCGAAATTGATCAACTTGGAGTTCGGGCCGACGGTTCTCATCGAATTCTCGATGTCGGATGCGGCGACGGGCTCTTATTTGATGCCCTGGAATCGTTTGGATTCGTGGAAGGCGTTGAGTCCGATGAAGCGACATTGGCAACCGAAAGCAAGTGGCGGCAACGAATTCACCGCCAACCTTTCGACGAATCCTTCAATCCTGAATCGGGCTATGACTTGATCCTGATGTTGGACATCCTCGAGCATCTGCCGGAACCCGAGAAAGCGTTGGCGCACGCAAAGTCGCTCTTGAATCCCGGCGGAAAAATCTTGATGACGGTTCCCGCCTTTAACTCGCTCTGGACGACGCACGACGATCTAAATCATCACTACGTCCGATACACCCGCCCAACGTTTCATCAACTGGCTCAACGCTCGGGGATCGAGATCGATCGAGCCCGCTACCTGTTTCATTGGACCTGTCCCGTCAAACTGGCCATTCGGATCAAGGAAAAAGTTCTCGGCGCGAAGGCCAAATCCCCGGAAGTCCCCAATTCACTTGTCAATTCTATCTGCCTGTGTCTGACACGGTTGGAACAGTGGACCATTAGTCGGATCGGTATGCCTTTTGGAAGTTCGTTGCTCGCGATCGGATCGAATCCGTCGCAAAATTCCATGCGTTCATGATGCCGTTGCCTAGCCGGCAAACAAGGCCACGATGCCCCAGATGAGCAACGCGAGAACACCAACCACCAGAAGGATGCCCAGAATCAAATAGGGCAGACAGGCTCCCGCGACTCGCGAAACGATTCGGCCGACCAGCCAATCGGTCGCTGACTTCACCGTTCGCTTCTGGAAATCGGTGAATTGAATCTCGGGTGGTTTGGGTGGCGGGTTAAATTCATGACTGGGGTTTTCATCGTTGAGAACTTCAACCCCAGCATCTCCGTCGCCAAAAGCAGTGCCGCAGTATTTGCAACGCACCACATCGGCTTTCGCGTAATTGCTTAATGGTGCGCCGCAGTTTTTGCAGCTGAATTCTTTTTCGGCCATCAGTTTTTCTTGAGTCATGAAACGCTGTTCATTCGCTATTGGAACCTCCATATTCCAAGTGAAAAAGGCGAAATCGAGTTTTTTTGGAAATCTTGCTTTTGTCGCGGGGAGATCTGCCACGTTCCGCGTCTTTTCTCCTTGAATGCTTTTTCCGTTCCGTGACTGATGCCCGATTCCGAATCCAATGGAGACCAAGATGCGCTACTTACTCACCCTCAGCTTACTCTTTTTTACTTGTGGTCTTGCCGATGCCGATTTTTTGCTGAACGGGAGTTTTGAGGATGTGCCCAACAGCAACATCGGCCAAGGACTTATGCCGAGCGACTGGGAAGCGATTCAAGTTACCCCGGACACCTATAGCAACGACGGATCGTATGGCTTATCCCCGAATGCATTCAATAATTTCACGGGCGTTACGGCCCAGGACGGAATCCGCTGGCTCGCCGGCGCCCACGGTCCAACCAACGGAATCGGCATTGAGGCGTTCGGCCAGAATCTGGTTTCCACTTTGATCGATGGGCTCGACTACGAAATCTCCGGCTACATTCATCATTCAACGAATCCTGGCCACGATACGGCAGGCGGCTTTGACATTTACCTGAACAGCACCGACTCATTGGCCGGTGCGACATTGCTAGGAAGTTTTGATCCGACGACGATCGAGGATTGGGAGTTTCGATCGTTTCAATTCACTGCCCCGACGGGCGCGATTGATCTGGATTGGATCATCTTTGCGCCTTATTCAACCGGTTCAACCAGCACCTATCCGGGGCTCGACAATGTCGTACTCACCTACGCCACTGGCATACCTGAACCAACCATGATCCCCGCGCTGGGATTCGCTTTTGGATGGATTGCTTTCCGCCGAAGACGAATTCGCTAAGGGAAAATCTGCCAGCGGCCACATCCACCCTTTGTGTTTCCGTCGGCGTTGCAACACGCGTTTGGAAAATTCCAATACAATATCGCTGAACGAAAACGTTTCGGAGCGATATCATGCAAAGCAAGATCAGTCGACGAACATTTACCAAGGCGGCCGCTGCTTCGCTTGCGATTCCTGCCTTCGTCCCTTCCACTTCATTGGGACTGGGGAAACGTCCCGCACCCAGCGATCGAATCGTGATGGCGACCGTCGGCACGGGTGGCCGAGGCACGGGTGACATGAACTCGTTCATGCGTTTTCCCGAGGTTCAAATGGTTGCGGTCTGTGACCCGGTACCACCTCATCGGGAGCGAGCAAAAGGAATCGTTGATCGGAAATATTCGAACACGGACTGCCAATCCACAAGCGATTTTCGCGAGGTGGTCTCGCGCGATGACGTCGACGCTGTTTTGATTGGAACACCGGATCATTGGCACGCGATCATTACGATTGAATGTTGCAAAAACGGCAAAGACGTTTTTTGTGAGAAACCCGAATCGTTGACCATCGCCGAAGGTCGAGCGATGGTCACAGCCGCTCGCAAATATTCGCGGGTGGTCTCGGGGGGAAGCCAGCGAGTCTTGGGCGACTACGGAGATATCCCAAGGCTGGTCCGAGGTGGCGCGATCGGGAAAGTTCAAGAGATATTCGTCAGTTGCGGCGGGCCTTCCGGTGAATGTTATCTCAAGCCGGAGAAGGAAATCCGTGGCATGGATTGGAGCATGTGGTTGGGTCCGGCTCCATTCCGACCTTTCAATCAAAAGCTGGTCCGCGGCGGCTTTCGCCCTTTCCGGGACTATAGCGGTGGCGGCATGACGGATTGGGGCGCCCATCGTTTTGGCGCAGCCATGTTCGCGGCTGGAATTCACAAAATGGGGCCAAAATCAATTACGCCGCCCAATGGGAAAGACGTCAAGCATCTGACTTTTGAGTTCGAAAACGGGCTCAAAATGTATCACGGCGGGACGAACAACATCACTTACAAAGGAACCGAAGGTACGGTACCCGGTAAGCACCCGCAATTCATGGAGCGAGTTGACATGGAGGGATATCGTGGGCGCGGTGGAATCTTTGGCGACTTTATTGATTGCGTCAAAACACGCGAACTTCCGTTTCGCGATATCGAAATTGCCCATCGAGCGTGTACGGTTTGCCATTTGGGCAACATCGCCTATTGGCTCAACCGTCCCTTGAAATGGGATCCCGAGAAAGAACAAATCATTGACGACGAAGCCGCAAATCGCTGGTTGGACAGGCCAAGGCGAGGCGACTGGAAACTCGAAGTCTAAGTCCGCGGCATTTGCATCAAACTTCTTCGCACGACAAGAGCTCAATCATGAATCGTCCATTGTTCATTTTTATTGTTGGATTCGTTTTCGTTACAGGAAACGCAGCGTTCGGTCAGACGGACTTCGCAAAGAAGCTTGCCGAATTGATGCCGGGGATCAGCGACGAGAATATCGAAAAGCGGAGTGGTCCGCAAAATGAATGGCACAAAATCTGTTTGCAGGCCGGCGCGCCCGAAAAAGATGCCGAACGCAAAGCCATTTGTTCGGCCATGCTCGTTGCACTAAAAAGTTCCGACAACCAAGTCGCCCGATTGTTTCTGGTTCGACAGTTCGAAAAAATCGGTCGCGAAGAATGTGTCGACGTGATTGCCGAAATCATGATGAGCGGTCGCGGAGACTTGCGAGATGCGGCCCGCCGAGCGCTGACGAATAATCCAACGGCCAAAGCTGGCGACGCGCTGCGAGCGGTTCTCAAGTCCGATGTGAAGGACTTCGGTTTTGCTGCGCAAGTGATTAACTCGCTCGGTTACCGTGGCGAAGCAGAAAGTGTCGAGCTGATTGCACCACTGATGGCCGCGCTGAACAAGGAAGTGATGGAGGCCACCGCAGCGGCCCTCGCACGGATTGATCACCCTAAGGCAATCGCCCGAGTTCGCGAGGGTTTCGAATCAAAATTTCGTCCGAGCGACCTGGGTCCATATGGAACGGCCTACTTGTCGGTTGCACAAAGAGAACTAAGAAAGGGCAACCGCAAGGTTGCCGCAGAAATGTTCAAAAATTTGGCGGCTGAGAAGAAGTTGCAAAACAATCCGATGCGGACCGCGATTGCTCTTGGTCGCTTGCAGACTTGTTCTTTTATCGGCGAGCAAACGGAATTGTTGGTCGAATCCGCTTTGGATCACGTAGATCCCCTGATCCGCCAAGTTGGATCGGCTTTCATTCGCAAACTGGATGCAAAGCAAATCGATTTCCTGAGCCATCGAACCCCCAAATATTCAACTCGAGCGAAATTGGCGTTCATCCGCGGTGTCAAACCGACTCGCCAAGCCGTCGCTCGCCCTTTCGTCATGCTGATGGGCGTCGATGATGGCGACGAAGAAGTTCGGTTGGCTGCGCTGGATGCCATGAGTGCTTTGGCGGATGAGTCGAGCGTTCAAGCACTGGTTAAAGTGATGAACGATGGAGGGGCGGAAGGTGAAGCCGCCGCTCGCAGTCTGGAACGGACGTTCGCCAAAGGCGTTGATGGTCGAGTTGGTCGAATGATGACCAATATGGAAGATGTGGGGCGTCGAAAACGATTGATGCAAATCCTGGATCGACGAAGAGCGGTGGGCCAATTGAATCTCATCCTGGACCAGATGGCTCATGCAGATGCCTCCGTCCGTGACCTGGCGATTCAAATTGCGAATCGCCTGGCGTCGGCGGAAGACGTTGAGACCATGATTGGGCATTGGTCTCGAATCACGGATCGCCGCCAAAAGGATCAGATCGAAAAGGCTCTTGTGACCATCTGTCGACGAATTCCCGATGCGGGAAAACAAACCAAGCCGGTTCTGGCGGTCTATCAAAAATCCGACGATGAAATGCAAACCAGCATGTTGCCGATGATGGGGCGATTGGGTGGCAACGATGTTCTGTCTCTTGTTCGCAAAACGATCAAAGACACAGACAAGGGTTCGGCCCGGTACGACGCCGCTGCCAGTGCGCTGGCCAATTGGCCCGATGCGCAAGTCACCGACGACTTGATTCGGGTATCCACTCATCCGGATCGAAGCGTTCGAATTCGTAGTGTTCGAGCGTTGGCAAGGGTGGTTGTTCTCAAGGATGGCCGAACCGATGCCGAGCGTCTGGCAAGCTTGAAGAAAACCCTCGAGATTGCGGAACGCGATGAGGAACGAAAGTTAGTCATCGATCGCGCCAAAGCAATCCGTCAAATGGAAACGCTGCGATTCGTACTTCCTTTTGTCAGCAAGGATTCGTTGCAAGAGCAAGCCTGCCGAACGGTTGTCGAGCTTGCTCACCACCGGGGTTTGCGCGAACCGAACCAGGCAGAATTTGACAAGGCACTCGACCAGGTCATGGCAACAACGATAGACAAAAACTTGATCGAACGAGCCAAGCGATATCGGAGCAAGTGATCGTGGGCGAGTGGAGTTGATCACTTTCGCAATAGCAACTCCTTGAGTTCCAATTCGGTTTTTTTCGAAATCGTCTCTGCTTCCTTCAGTGGCGAACCCTTGGGAATCCCGGGACGTTTGTGCTTGGTTTGTGTTAGCCACGCCAGCCCCGAAGATTTTTGCCGAATCCTTACAAGCTTGAATGCTTTTGCAAAATCCGCTTCGCTCATTTTCAGCTTTTCGTTTTGCTTCAGCCAGCGAAAAGCCTCCAGCGCAGTGGCCTGGTCGCAAAACTCGTTTTCAAAATCTTGAGCCCGAAGAATTTCCCGGGCAACCAGCCAATGCCCTTGCTCGTTGATGTGAACGCCATCGTTTGCAAGGCGAAAATCGGCCTTGGTCCTTCGTTGATCCGTCAGAAACTGATTCATGGGAGTATGCGCATCGATCACTTTCCAACCTTGGCCGCGTTGAGCCATCAACCAGGCTGAATAGAGATCGAGGACTTCGTTGTACCCGGAGTACATTTGGCCCTCTTTGACCCGGTCGGCCGGACGTGTTCGTTTCTGAATCGGACGAGAATCAAAACTTGGGGGAGTCAGGTGGATGACCTGGGCACCTTGTTTTGTCGCCTTGTCGTGAAGTCGTTGGATGCCATCTCGAAATGCGTCGAAACGCTGATCGGAGAAAGGCTGGTAAATTCCGCAGTTCATCCCGTAGCAAGCGAGCACGTAGTCTGGGTTTGTTTGCTCTAGCACTCGATCCAGCCGCTCGTGCAAATCGGGTCTTGGAAACCGTCCACCGGCATGTCCTTTTTCGCTCAACCCGGAAACCGTTTCGCTGGGGAGTCCAAGATTAAGCCAGCGATGATTGGTTTCGGGATCTCGAATTCGTAGAAACAGCTCGGCGTAAGCAACGTACTGCCCGGAGTAGGTGATGCTATCTCCAATGACCACGATTTGGGCCGGTTGACCATCGACCTTTTCGATCTGGGCGGTGGAGGATCGGGTCAGGGCTGCGACCGCCAATGCCAGGACAAGTCCGAGAAGCCAAGGGCGGGTGCGATTCGAAAACGGTCGCGGTGGATTCGCGGCGATTGAGTTCCAATGTTCGTCGTTTTTGACTTGAGCATTTGCACTGGGCAAAACTGGTTTTGGCGAATTCATCGTTCGAGCCTGATAGAGATGGTTGTTTTGAACTCCATTTTGCCTGAAATGTCCGGCTCTTGGAGCCTTGGACGCGAACCTGCGAAGGCACTTTCATTTCTTTGGGTAAAACACTATAAAAATAGACCCACCACGCGGGTGTGGCGGAACTGGCAGACGCGCTAGATTCAGGTTCTAGTGTCCATTACGGACGTGGAGGTTCGAATCCTCTCACCCGCACTATTGTTTAGTCGGCATTCATAGGCGTTTCTTCTTGCTGCCGACCATTTGGCCGGTCATGCCCTATTCGCTCGATTTCGCATTCGCGTCCTGTTTGAGTCCTGGATCCGGCGGAGTCTATCAGTTTCGTCAAGTCATTTGTTCGTTTGGTAAATCTGTTGCCGCGTTTTTTCAATCTGCCGTTGTGCACGCCTCACCCTGAACCTTTGATCGATGTCGCACGGGCAGCAAGTCGCTCAAACTCATAAAACGGTTTGGGGCTTGCGATAGTCGTATCAGCTACATTCGCAACAAACGGCCAATTGGAATCACGGGTTGCTGACTTGTTAGCGCACTTCCCGCAAGCAACTTTGGTCGCAAAACACAATCTGTTTTCCGCGGCCATTCGAAGGGAGTTTTCGCAGCCTCCGTCGCAATTCCACTCATTTGAAATGGGCAACGGTCAAAGAAAATTCTCAAATGGATGAAAGCAAAATTGCCAAGGTTCAAAACCCTGGCAATTTCGAATCAATGGCAATTGCTTTTGATTATTTTCATTTTGACGTTCGGCCAAAATGTGTCCGAATCTCTCAACGAAATCTTCGCGCTGACTCGGAGTAAGGATCTTGAGCAACTGTTTTTGAAATTCAACTTTCGCGCTTAGGGCTTTTGCCCTAAGAGGTTGCATTTTTTCTTGGAGTTCTGGCCCGGAAGTTTTGGCGAGCGCCTTGAGTTCGGCTTGCTGCTGTTCGGAAATGCCGACACGGTCTGATACGAACGGATCAGTTAACCCAAAAAAAGATTTGTCTTTAACGAAAGTCATATGATAGAAAAAATTGATGTCATTTAGTTGGCGAGGCACCAATATTTCATCTATGGACTTTCCAGACTTCAAAAGAAGCGAGCGAAAAGCTTCGATTTTCTCGGAATTCTCTTCGGAAAGGCTATTAGGCGCGATTTCTTTTCTCGCCATAATTAGTTCCTTTTGAATTCTCTTGACTTCCGGCAATTGGTCTTTGCCAATTTCGAACCTTTTCTGGAAGGTTTTGTTGACAAACGTATTTGAGATCCACCGAACTCGGTGCATCTCAAAGGCTTCCTCATCTCTTCCAGCATAGTCTGCGCCGGTTTTTTTGGCGTCGGGTTCGTTTTTGGCGACAAACCTGTTGAGAAATTTTCCCCGTTGGTTTTGCGAGAGTATGCGTAGCGCCTTCTCTTGGTATTCATCACGAATCTCTCTAATTTCTTTTTCGATTTCCTCAATCTTTTTGACTAGTTCTTCTTCGTGTTCGTCGATTAAGTCCTGGATTGAAAGTTGTTGTTCTTTGGACAAACCCAAATTCCGGATGATAAACCGATCGGTAAGGGCAAATGTTCCTTTGTCTCTCACTTGAGAAGAATAGTACTTCTGTGAAATTTTCTTGTGTTGATCTGAGTTTAGAGAAGCCTCAAATTCAAGACCCGCGACGGCCATTGAAGCCATCAACTGCCTGCGTTCTTCTACACGTGAAGAATCAATTTCAACAATCATTTCTCGAAGCAAGTGCAATTTGTCATGTGACTGCTTCAATAGTTCGAGTTGTTGATCCGAAAGCTCAAGCCCGTCTTGGGTTTCGGTTATTGCCAAGAGATCAAGGAATCCGGTTACTCGATTGTATGTTCTCGCATCAAACTGCTGAGAAATTCCAGAGGTGGTAAACAGTAGTATGAAGCAAATCGAGACGAATCGAGTTCTCGTTTCAAAAGCACTCATTTTAAAGCCCTGGGATAATTCCTGAGTTGCACCCGCACTTTGGAAAAAAGGGTCTCCATCACGCGTTGGTGAAACCCTTTTTTTTGCTCAACCGCAAGTGATCACAAACAGCTTTCGGCTTCATCAACCCCTGTCGAGAACTTGGTCAAAATATGAAGCAGCCAAAAAAACCTATGTTTGTTTACCTATGTATAACCTTGGTGCTTTTTCGTTGTTCATTTTACACCGACGAAGTTTGACAACGTCGATTCGATTCTGCGTGTCACTGGATTCGAATTGCCAAACAATAGTCAAATCAAAGAGTTCAAGTCCTTTCCCGCAGGTTGGGAAATCAACTGATCCGTCAGCGCAACCGCATCATACTAAAAAAACCTGCTGAACCTACGATAATGGGCTTTCTGATCGATATCTCAGCCTCATTATTGATTATCCTAAAACGCCGACGCCTGGACTGAGGATGAATCCAACAATCTTCGGTGCCAAAGTTCAATGGTTCGAACGGATCAACTATTCTGTGGTGCAGCTCGGCTCGGTCGCTTGAACCATCGTTACAATTGATTTCCTTATCAACTTGGGCGACCTTCGCCCCTTCTTCGAGCCGCAACAACTATCAGAACCGCGGCCAGTAGGAGAATCGGCAACGATGCTGGTTCCGGAATTGAAGATTGTGTAACAAACATGTCGAATGCCCCGAAGTTTCCTTGAAAGTTAAGGTCGCGATCAAACAGTCCGGGAGCTTGGGTCCAGCTACCTACAATTAACTCACCTGCGTCGGAAAAATGCATGTCGCATCCGTACCAATAGGTTGATTGCGCATCGATGACTTCAGTCTCGTAATCGATGCGAAGTAAAAGGTCGCCAGACAGTTGAGTCACATAAATTTTTTCGTTTACTGGATCAAATTCTACGCCTCGAACGGAAGAAAATGAGAAGCCATCGACATTGAACTCGCGGACGGTGGCACCAGAATTTGTAATTTCCGTAATGTTGTGGGAAGACGCCACTAGAAGATTGCCATTTGGTAGAACCTCAAGATCAAATGCGTCTTGGCCTTGCGCTCCAAAAATTCTCGTGCCAACACCATTTCCACCGATTTCATATTTGGTGATTCCGTCGGATCCGCCAACGTAAATATTGGTACCATCAGCTGCCAAATTTCCATAAAACACATTGTTGCCAACGACAGGCATATTATCAGAGTAATTGGCTATTTCTTGGCCTAACCCGTCATACCCAAAAATTTCGTAGTTCCCAATGTCATTTGTTGCAGTTACGTACAACAATCCATCTGTCCCGAACACCATGCCTCGTGTCGCGCGGCCAAAATCCATTCGCCCAACTTCCTGCATTTCCGAATCGTACTCGATTATTCGAGAAGTCGAATAATATGAGGTGAAAGTGTGACCCGGCGCAAAACCAGATTGACAATATGCGCTACTTGGAAAAAACAATACGGCCAACCCAAAATGCACCGATGTCCATGCGATTCGACTTATCGTGCGACAAGACAAGACAGTATTAGCATTCTGATTATTGTGCACGGCTGTTCCCTTCAAGTTCTTGGTCGTTTCATTCAGATCATCATTTTGATTTCAATCTCAAAGCAATTGCAACCCTGCAAAACGGAAATCGTCGCAATCGTCCACAATATTGCTCAGTAGGATTCGACAGGCATATTTTAAAGCGGTTTGAGTGGAAGCAGATTTTGGATTCGCAATCTTTTGGCGAGCTTGCGTAGAAGCGAAGCTATTCTTGAATTTGATGAATTTAAAATCGATGGAGCGAGCAGCTTGCTGCCCGAGCCATTTTCCCTCACACCGTTTGCCCTTGCTGCAGTAGGCTCATTTTTGCGTTGACGAAGAAAGTCTGCTTAGACGGCAGACAGAGATGCAACAATCTTTTCATATGAACCCGGCTTTATTTGAGTCGGATGAAGGCGCATGTTTCAGGCCTTTGTCACCCGCACTCTGAACAAAAGGGTTTCCATCACGCGTTGGTGAAACCCTTTTTTGTCTTGGATTTTCGATGGGCTCTGAGCGCTGCTGTCACTCTGATTGCCCTTATTCGCAATCTTCGCATTCTGGGAAGCTGGAGGATGCGTTTCCAATTCTTTGATAGTCGGCGAGAAACGGAAGTCCGACCAGCAGGGAGATTCCCAGGGCACATCCGAATGCGATCGTGGGGACAAGAATGGTGAGAGAAGACAGCATAATGATCGAGCGGAAAGCAAAAACGCAGTAAATTGCCGTACAAATGAGGGCCGAGCGAAGCGATGCCGACCAATAGGATTCCGCCGACATGTGCGAAAACAACGCGGCAATCGCGGTAAGAATGGCGGGAATGATGAATCCAACGGTGATCATTCAGCAACAACCGCACCAATTGGACCGGATTCACCGACCATGCCCGATTCTGCGAAATCAGGGGGAATTCGAAGCGCAATCGCAAGTGAATGGCCGTTTTCTGTCGATTTTTCCGCCCGAATGCCAAGACGAAAGGGTTCTCACCCACAAGGATGAGAACCCTTTTTAACATCCGGTTTTTGATTCGTTTTCAACTTTCAGATCCGAGCCCGGGGCAATGCCCGTCGGTCCGCAGTTGATCCGTCTTCAGTGATCCTTCTTCATTGATCCAAATTTACGGCCTCCGCCGGTCAATAACGGATTGGTTTCATCGACTTGAGGAGTTTGATCGAGCCCTTTTCACTTTCGATTCGAAGCGGCACTCCTCCACCGTTGATCTTTTTGAATTGGTATTCATCAACGTTTGATTTGACCTTGGCAAGAATTGACTTCGGCCGTTCGTTTTCGCTGATCGAATCCAGTTGGAACTCGGAACTGTATGACCCTTGGCCGGAAGAAATGGCCGCCGTCACTTCGACGGATTCAGGCATGGCGAGTCGGATGTTGCCATTGTAAGACTCAAAATCGAGCTTCGCGTCGGACGCGACTTTCTGAAAGCCGATGGTCAAGTTCCCATTGCGACTGTAGGCGGTCGCTGAACCTTTGATGTTCGTTAGTTGGATGTCCGAATGTTGCGTCCGAGTTCGAATCGTTCCTGACACATCACTTACTTTCAAGTGACCATCCATGTAGGTGTCGAGGATCAGGTTGGTTTTATAGGGAACTTTGATCCGCAGATTCAGAACAAAACTCTGGTTGTAGGTGTCGAGCTTGATCAAGTTCTTCTTTTTGTCAGTATCAAGGTCGTATTTGGGTGCGTAAACCTTTTGAAGTTTCGAACCTTGAGCATCCGACTTCTCAAACTCCGGCGGCGTGAGAACTTCGATGACGACGCCCGGTTTGTCATGCCCGGTTACTTCGATGGACCCGCGGTTGATATCAATGTTGAGCGTTCCCATTTGATCTTGATCTGGAAACTTCAAATTCCAGGTTTTGAAGACCGATGGCTGATCCGTTTCTTCTTGTTGGCGTAGCGCAAAACTGGATGCTTTTGCCGTTTCCAGGGCAACCTTCCCCGGTTGAATGGCCGACGCCAGTAGGGCGATGAAGATTAAAGTCATGATCAAAAAGGTTCCTGTCAAAAAAGTCTTTGAAGAAAAAACAAAAGGTCGCGAGTCACTTGGCGAGAGTTCTCGCGGCAGCGGTATTCGATCCGGCTGGTAGATGTGTGCGAGGCAGCCTTCAAGCAACTCCCGAACCTGGGTCGCGGTCGGACGTTGAGCCGGCGATTTGGAAAGCATCCGGTTGATCAAGGTGCAGAGCCAAGTCGGAACATCCGGGTTGATTTCCCGAATCGGTTTTGGATGTTCGTCGGTTATTTTCCGAAGCACGCCAAATGACGTCTTGGCACGAAAGGGGCGAGTTCCGCTGCAAACGGCATACAAGAGACTTCCCAAACTGAAGATGTCGCTTGCACAATCGACGTCATCTCCGCGAGCTTGCTCGGGGGACATGTATTCGGGTGTTCCAGTGATGGCGCCACTTCGAGTCATGGTGGCGTCGTCAATGGTTCGGGCCAGGCCAAAGTCGGTGATCAGGGCCGATTCGACGCCTTCGTCAAGCATCACGTTGGAAGGCTTGATATCGCGGTGAATCAAACCCTGCTGATGCGCGGCCGCCAGTCCTGCTGCAATCTGACTGCCAATTCTCAGCGTCTCGGTGAGGCTCAAGGGACCTTGGCGATTCATGCGCTGCTGAAGCGACATGCCAGCGATGTAGGGCATCACGAGGAATGGTAGTTCGCGGTCGGTTGAAACTCCATGGATCGCGATCACATTGGGATGCAGAACCGCTGCCGCCGCCTTGGCTTCCCGGGCAAATCGATGACGGGCTGTCCCGCAAGCTGCCAGCGTTGGGTTCATGACTTTCAGCGCGACGATCCGGTCGAGGGTTCGATCAAAGGCCTTGAGGACAACTCCCATCGCACCATTTCCAACCACTCCGACGACTTCATAGCTTCCAATCCTTCCCAAGGATTTTGGATTGTCGGTTGGGTCCAGTAATGCCAGCACGTGCCTAACCGCAAACGGCAGGTTTTCAGATTCATTTCCCGGCAATGCCAGGGACGCACTCGACGGCGATGAAGCAAGGTGCGATCTGGCTTCTTGCCAGCGACTCGAATCGGCGGCAAGCTGTTCGAGCTCCAGGGCGCAACTTTCACATTCGTCGAGGTGTTGAACAAGTTCTCGCTCGTTTGGGCCCGATAGGGTTCCCTCAAGAAAGGCAGGCAGCCAATTCGATTCGCAGATCGCTGGTTTCATTGATACGATTCCTCCAACTGAGAAACGATGTTGGCAAGTTGTTTCATGATTCGGCAACGGGCGGCGTAGATCGCGCCAACGGTTTTGCCCAGCTCTTTGGACGTTTGTTCGATCGACACGCCATCAATTGCCGTCAAGCGAAACGCCGTCCAGTTTTCTTCGCTGACGTTCGCGCGAACTTTCTCGGCGGCTTGCAGGTAAAGTTGTCGCTGGTATTCCAGATCCAACTCGGTTTCACTCGCGGGATCGGCGGCGGGTTGCTCAATCAAATCCTGGGGGTACCCTTCCCCGCCCAAAGCCTGATCGGCCGGTCGCCGCTGGATGGCATTGATCGTCGCATTTTTTGCGACCCGCAAGAGCCAATGCCGAAACCGCGATTTTTCGTTTAATTTTTCCCAACGCGCGATCGAGTTGGCAACTGAAACAAAGACCAATTGAACGAGATCCAAAGCATCGGCATGTTGGAGCCCGCGAGAGATGGCGACCCGATAAACAACTGGTCGGTAGATTTCAACGAACTCTTCCCAAGCGTCTTTGTTTTCTTGCGACTGGATTTGCAGTAGCAAGCTGTCTCGGGTTTCAGGTAATTCGTTCACAGAAAAGTCATTCATTCAAATGGTTTGGGCGTCTACTCATATAACACGGCGAGTCGGACATCCTGACGCGTCATTTGGCATTTTTTTGAACGCCGGGCATAAACCGGTGATTGCCGCGAATCCCAAACGCTACGAATCCCAAAAAAGCCGGAGAGACAGTTTTCCGGTTGTTACTTCTTTGTGGCCAATGACGGATTCTGTGCAAAGCGTTTTTTCCGCAATAATTCGGTAGCAAAATCCGTTTACGAAAATAACCCGTGTCGAATCGCCGTATATTTTCCTTGGAATCCGCAGGGCTCCGGGAAAATGGTCTGATTAGGTACAAGAACCGCATTCACTTTCTGTTTTCAAGCCAATTTCTTAAGCCAACCAACTGGGATTTTGGATGATTTTCCAATTCAAGACACGAGGCCAGCGTTTTCATTCGCGATTCTTCGGTTTCTTGCTGATCGCCGCGGTTACATGGTTTTTCGCTGGCAGCTTCGCCTTGGGCAATGACGATTTCTCTGAGATCGTTCAACCGTTTCTCAAGAAGCATTGTGTCGCCTGTCATGGCTCGAAAGCTCCCAAAGGCAAGTTTCAGCTCGACGACCTGGCGGAAAATAAATTCGATCCGGGTGACGTCAAACGGTGGCAGGTGATTCTTGAAATGGTGGAATTGGGCGACATGCCGCCCGAATCCAAACCGCAACCTGAAACCTCTCGATCGCAAGCCTTTCAAAATGCCGTCAGCAAACAGTTGGACGCCATCGACAGCGGGAAAAACGATTGGGAGCGCCATTTGCCCAAGTACGCCAATCGAGTTAACCATCAAGCGCTGTTCAGTGGTGAAAACAAAGGGCCAGCTTTTACGCGATCCCGAGCTTGGAGGATTAACGGGAATACGTATTCACGTTTGATGAAAGACCTTGAGCTTGGCTTCGATTTTGTGGTTCCGCTTCAGGCCAATGAAGAAGGGTTCAAAGACTATTCGCGGCTTTATGCCGATGAAGCAACGATTCGCACGATGCTACAAAATGCGAAACGCGTTGCCGATGCCATCATGTACGGTCGGTTGCGTACGCCCAGGGGAGCCAAAGAGCGAAACCCGAATTCAAAACCCCGCCGAAGCGGCTCGCGGTATCGTGAAATCAGAAGTTACCTGGAATTGAAAGAGAAACCATCGAAGCAACAATTGGAGGCCATTACCAACTTTGCGTTCGAACTCCTTCTCAATCGTCAGCCAACCGAAAGCGAGTTGCAGAGCTATGTATCTGACTTGCTCGAACCCAACATCGAAGCGGCAGGCAATGCCGATGGACTGCATGGATTATTGGCGGCGATCCTGATCTCACCCGAGTTTGTTTTTCGAGCTGAGATTGGCCTGGGCGAAAAATTGCCGGACGGGAGGCGGATGCTTTCCTCCAATGAACTCGCCTACGCACTTTCGTTCACACTTCATGATCATCCCATGAAGTCGTTGCTCATGGCTGCCAAAGAAGGAAGACTTGAATCGCGCGCCGATGTTGAGCGTGAATTTCGCAAGATGCTTGATGACCCGAAACTTTACCGAGGTAGAGCGTCCGTTGCCGGCAAAGAATTCGTTTGGCAGTCGGGCAAAGATCATCGATTTGGCGGGTATGCGAAACCACGAATCATTCGGTTCTTCCAGGAATTTTTCGGTTACACCCGAGCCCCCGACGTTTTCAAAGATGATACGCGCCAGGGAGGCAAGCATTCGCCGAAACAGCTTATCCAGGACGCCGACTGGACGATTCTTCATATTCTCGCCAAAGACGAGCACGTCCTCCGAGAACTCCTGACGACCGATGAGTTTGCGATCCAGGCGGGGCGCAAGAAAAAGAAAAAAGCGGTCAAGCCCGGTGAATCCAATCGACCGACGATCCAGTCCTACCAAGCGGCCTATAACCTGGACCAAGCTTCCGAGCGTGGGCGAGGCGTTGAGCGAATGAAGATGCCGGAGGGGCAAAGGGCCGGCATGCTGACACACCCTGCCTGGCTGGTAACCTACAGCACAAATTTTCACACCGATCCGGTCCGTCGTGGCAAATGGATTATGGAACACCTGCTGGGATACCCGGTTCCCGAATTGCCGATTGCGGTTCAGGCACAACTTCCGGAATGGCATGACAAGACCATTCGGCAGCGTTTCTCCGTTGTCGAAGAAGAATCATGTTGGCGGTGTCACAAAAAAATGAATCCGCTCGGTAATCCTTTTGAAGCTTACGACGATTTCGGCCGGTGGCGAGACAAACATTTGGTGGGGTCCGATGGAAACATCGTCGAATCAGAATTTGAGAGACAGTTTCGACGCAATCCTAAACCCGTCCGTGAAGCTCAGCCCAGGATCCCCGTTGAGACAAGCGGAGTTCTCTACGGTACGGGAGATCCGAAACTCGATGGGCCGGTCGAGAATGCTTCGGACTTGATGGAAAGGCTTGCCCAGAGCGAGCGTGTTCGACAAGTGTTTATTCGTCATATCTTCCGTTACTGGATGGGCCGCAACGAAACCCTGGATGACTCGCCGACGTTGATGGCGATGGACAAGGCCTATGTCGATTCCGGGGGAAGTTTCAAAGAAACGTTGGTCGCCTTGGTCATTTCCGACTCATTTTTGTATCGCAAATAAAATCAATCGAACCTCAGCACGGGTCTTACCATGCTTAATCGCAGACAAATCTTAAGCCGCATCGGGATGGGTGCCGGCGCGTGTTCATTGACGCCATTCCTGATGCAACTGGAAGCCCAGGCCAGCGCCATGGGCAGCCCGGAAAAACTCAACAAGCGATTTGTTTTTGTCATCCGCTCGAACGGAGTTTTGACACGCGAGATCCTTCCTGAGGGCATGGAGGACTTGGTCAAAGAGCGGCCCCATGCCAGCCAACTAAAAAAGTTCCAGGAATTTTCACTGGCCAAAAAGAAGCTGCCGCTCGGCATGAAACCGATCGAACCCTTCAAGGACAAGCTCACCCTCATCCAGGGCCTGAGCGGCAAGATGATCAACGGCAACCATGAAGGGGGTTTCGGCGTCTTGGGTGCCTACAACGGTTGGTCGACCCCGCGGGACGAGACGATTGACTGGGCCCTGGCAAGACACCTGGGCGGAGTCATACCTCACCTGGGTTTCACGATGGAGGCTTTTGGGAAGTCGGTGACCTACCCTCGGTTGTCCGCCTCGGGGCCACGAAAAAAGTTGCCTTATTACGCGGATCCCATGCTCGCGTACGCCGACTTGTTTGGCACGGTGGCGACTGGTGGTCGAGCGAAAGCATCGGTCGAAGTCGATAAGAATATCCTGGATTTCATGATCAAGGATGTCAAACGATATCAATCTTCGTTCTCTTCTGAAGAGAAAGAGAAATTGAACCATTACCTGGGCGGGTTCGAAACGCTTCGGGAACGCCAGGCGAAGCTCCGCAAAATGGACAAACAGTTGCGCGCAGCGGCGCCAGAACTCAAAGAGCACTTCAAGAGTGAAATTGAAACCGAACGAGTTCGCGCCCATTTTGACCTGGCCGCGTCGTCAATGATCGCCGGGCTTTCCAATGTCTGCACCATCCGTTGTGAGCATCTGGGTATGCGATTGACGGGTTTGGGTTTGGGGGCCAGGACGGTTCATCACATCGGTCACATGTTGGAAAACAAGAACGACGGGAATACCGGCGGACAAGACTTTGAAGGCGAAGCAGCAAACTGGGGCGAGTTCAAAGTGCGGCAAGTGGTCATGGATTTTCACATGGAGCAAATCGCAAACCTTTACGCCAAACTCAAATCGGTTCCCGAAGGAAATGGAACCATGGCGGACAACACCGTGATTGTCTATTTCTCCGACCACGGGGATCGGCATCACAGTAGTTACTCGCTTTGGCCGATGACGATCCTGGGAGACGCGGGAGGTTGCTTCAAGACCGGAAGGTATATGCAATATCCGGGCCATGGTAATCGAGGAAATCAAACCCTCGGCAATTTCTATCTTTCCCTTTTGCATGCCGCAGGCGACAAGCGAAAAAGCTTTGGCTATCGAGACATGACCAGTCCAGACCATATCAACCAGGAAACTCCACTTCAGGAATGGATGGCCTGATCCGATTGGCGTTTGGTGTTCGTAAGTCCGAAAGCTGATCCCAAGCAGCGCACGGGAGTTTTCTGTGGGAATTCATTCAACTCCCGCAGCCAAGTACCGTTTTTTTTCCGATTCATTCATGCCGCCGTCCCGTCTAAGAGGTCAAAAGTTGCTTTTGACCTTCACTGCTTGTAATCTGCTGTTATCTACGGCCCTGTTCTAGATCGATTGGGATACTCAAAGTGAATCGAATTATTGTTTCGTCTTTCGTTGCCATTGTCGCTATTCTTTCTTTCGCTCCTGCCTTGCGGGCTCAAGAGTCATCGGATTCCGCGTCGATGGATCGAATCAAGGGTGCCATCAAGTATTTGGCTTCGGAAGAGTTGGAGGGCCGCGGAGTCCAAACCAAAGGGATACACAAAGCGGCCGACTACATCATCGCGGACTTCAAAAAGAATGGTGTCAAACCTGGAGGTACGGACGGTTCCTTTCGCCAGAAGTTTCCGGTTCGAGTCGGGCGAAGTATTAACAAAGAGAAAACGCGCTTCCTGATTCAGGGACCGGGAGAAACCAAGTGGCAGGGAAATCTGGGTGAAGACTTTCAGCCGATGATGCCGGGAGGTGATGCCGAGCTATCAGACGTTGAATTGGTATTTGTTGGTTACGGCATTTCGAGTGAGTCCTATAACGACTTCAAAGGGGTCGATGTCAAGGGAAAGATGGTTGTCATCTTGACCGATCAGCCAAAGTTGAAGGATGAAGAAACCCAAAAAGCTTGGGAGAAGGCGGGACACGCACGCGTGTCGATCAAATTGCGAAAAGCAAAAGAAGCCGGTGCCGTTGGTGCGATCTTGATCAACGATTCCAAGTCGGCAGGCGACAGTGATTCCTTAATTGATAGCCGGGCATTGGGAACGCGATTTCGTCGAAGCAGCCGAATTCCCTTTGCGATGATCAAGCGGAAGGCATTCGATACCGTACTGGAAAAGTCCCCGCTTAAAGTCAAAGACGTTGGTGAACTGAAATCTCTGGCCGAGATCGAATCACAAATCGAGAAAACAATGGCGCCCGTTTCCTCTTCGGTAGACGGTTGGAAAGCATCCTACAAATCCGAATTTCCCTTTAGCACGGTCGACGCGTTCAACGTCGTCGGGATTGTCGAGGGTGAAAAGAAAGATGAGTACGTCGTTGTTGGAGCCCACTACGATCACCTCGGTTTTGGACCTTACGGTTCACGGACCCCGAAACGGCTTGAAGTTCACAATGGTGCGGACGATAACGCATCCGGGACCGTCGCGGTCATGGAGTTGGCACGTCGATTCGCCAAGTCCGACAAAAAGCCGGGGCGAACCATCATTTTTATCGCTTTCAGTGGTGAGGAACGCGGGCTGGTGGGATCCAAGTATTGGGTGGATAACGACGCCCGGTTTCCGATCAAAAATACGATCGCCATGATCAACTTTGACATGATCGGATGGTACGGCAAAGACCGATTGTTGATTCGCGGTAGCGGGACTTGCGATGAGTTTGACGGCATTATCGATCGCTCAAACGAGAATCTCAACATGAGTTTCAAGAAGGTTCCGCGACCTTCCTATGGAAGTGACCATCGCAATTTTTTCCTCAAGAAAGTTCCCGTCTTGGCATTTCACACGGGGCCAACCGACACCTATCACACGCCTGATGATGACTACGAAACCCTGAATATGGATGGCGTTGGAAAAGTCATCAATTTGGCGGAAGCGATTTTGTGGAAGGTTTCCCGAATTGAGGGCAAGCCCGTTTATAAGATGCCCAAGGCAACGCCTCGCCCTCGCACGAATGACAAGTCCAAAAGCGACAAGTCAAAAAAAGATGACGCCAAGAAAGATGGCGCCAAGAAAGATGACGCCAAGAACGCGGCAAAGAAAGACAAGTCGAATTAGTTCGAGGAAGCGGGTTATTGATTACGCTTCACGCTCGCCCTTGAATTCCGACTCGTTCCAGACTTCCAGATAATAATCGCGAATGTCTCGCCCGTGCCTCGTGCGCAGAACAAGAAAAGGATCGACAACGATTTTCCTTTCCGTCAATGTGCAAACACGGAATTCTGCTTCGGGATACAACTGCTTGATATCGACAGCGGTCTGAAGCGCGTACTCGGGAATCGGTTCCTTGTAGGTCGACAGTTCTTGCATGATCCATTTTCGCTCGCGGTCGTACTGAACCCAAATCACGCAGCTGGTAATTCCAGCAACGGTGCTGATCAATACGGCTAGCGCGGAATAGAACGCGACGGTGGCGGCTGCAACCATTGCCGAAATCGTGAGTACGCACACGGCAACCAATCCGACAATCGTCGCAATGAGAAAGGTTGCGATGGCCGACTGAATCAACCGTGGTTTGACGGACCACTCGCAAGCATCCTTGTAGGTTTCAACACTCGCGCTCGTAAACGGTCGAATATCCAGTTTGTCAAATACTTGAGCAAGCAAACGGTGATCCTGAGCCTGGCGATGAGCGATGTTCAAGCCGTCATAGCTTAGTAAGGTGTTGGCATCTTTGCCGAGGTCGTCCAGGAAATCACCGTCGCCAAAATCGGAAAACTCATCGAGACCAAGCGGTTCACGAGCTAGAAGTTCGGTGTTCATTTTCTCCTCCATTGATTCATGCATGCGGCCGCCGAATTGTACAAGCGAGGCAACGTTCAGGCGCGAGAAAGGCAGCAACCTGGATGGGGACCGCAAGCGAACGTGAATTCAGCTGACGTTGACACTTGGGGAAAGGAACAGTTTCCGCAACTCCCCGATCCGGTCCCCGTTTTTGCAATCAGACGTGACTTGCATCAAATCACGCTGCCCCACGGCCTTGATACAAGACATCCGAATTTTAAATGGGTTCGGAGGTCGGCGATTTGGCCGTCAAAGCGATTCTGAATTTGACGACTTTGACGGATTTGCAATTGGAAACTGTGATTTCGAAGCACGCGTCGCCGGGCCGCAGCAGGTCTCGGACTTTGGTGCGTTTTTGGCAGGTCGGAAGGTGTTTGTGATTGGTTTTCCCGATGGTAAAATCGATTTAAAGGAACCAAAGCTGTCATCTATGATCGACGTACCCGGAAGGATCCGCCCATTCTTGGTTTAACAGCCGACGCCGTCGTAAGCTTGGTAAGTAATTGAACCCCATCGGCAGTCGATCATCCGGCCATCTTTTCAAATCTGGCCTCGGCCCCCGTCTGTTCGTTCCATTCACTAGCCCATCGTTGATGCATAACCATTCGGATTTTGAAGGTGCAAGGTCACCCAAAGGGACGGAGTCTGCGCGGACCAAGGGGAACCGGCCAGATTCAGACGATGGTAATGCTGCCCGAATCGGGCCATAATGGGCGAGTTTCAAATTTCAATGTTTGCTGCAAGAAACATGAGTTTGCCGAGCGACAAATCTGAAGTTCAAGGCAACGTGCATCGCCCTGCCAAGCAAAAGTCGGCTTCGGTTTGGCTGCATGTCGCGGGGGCGATCGGGGGTGGCCTTTTCGCGGTCGTATTTGCCCTTTTGATTATGGCATTCCTTGGCAAACGCGAGCCTTCCATGGTTGAGGCAGACGGCCCAACGATAGAAGAGTTTGAACGCGCACCAGGGGCAAGCTCATCTCTACCAGAGTCTAAGATTCAAATTGCCAATGAGTCCGCCGTTGCGAGCAAACGCAAAAATTCAAAAAAGACTTTCTCAAAGGCACGAGAAACCGCATCGCCTGTCGCGACAACGCGACGAGTGAGAAGCAACCTGCCTTCGATTCAGGACGTTGCTTCTCAAGCCCGAGGAACTTTCCTCGTCGATCCCTGGATGGGGAACGGCGCTTTTGCCGAAACGCCGAGTTCGCTGATAAATCCATTGGCGCCTGGAAGCGTACAACAGGACAAACCTTCTCCGCCAAAAGTTAAGGCGGCCAAGCAGGTTCAGCAGAAACAGGAAATTCCGGCCGCGAAAGCCCAGGCGGAAGCGCTGGCAAAAGTTAAGTCCATTTTCAAGGAAGCTTATCGCGACCAATCGCCAGCCGGATTGACACTTCGCTCGCAAATGTTGGAAAAGGCGGCCGATGAGTCCAAAGGCAATCCGGTCGAGAAGTTTGTGTTGCTGCAAGAGGCGCTTGCCGGCTATGCGAAAACCGGAAATGCGAGTGCCGCCACCAAAACGTTGGCGAAGCTTGAGGCCGGATTCGAGATCAAGCGTTTTGACTACCGTGCTTCCCTTGCAAAGAAAATCTCGCCGAACATCAAGGACCAGGCCTCGGCAGAATCATTTCTCCTCATGGTGGATCGGTGGGTCGATGATGCGTTCATGGCAGACGCGTATTCTGAAGTCAAGGAATTGATGAGCATCATGAAGCGAATGGCAACTTCAGGCAGGCTGGCCACTTGGGCGAGTTATTTGAAATTGCGTTCGACTCAACAGCGTTCATTGCAAAAACAATATGGCAAAATTGAAAACGCTTACAAAGCAGTGCGCAAGTCCCCCTCGGACAAGAAGTCGCAACTGTTGATCGCAGAGTATCTCGCGTTTCAGAAGCAAGATTTTGACTCGGCAATGCCTCACTTTGCTTTATCGGGGAATACGGAGCTCGCCAAGATTGCCCGAGCGAAGTTAAAAGCTGGCTCAAGCAAACTCGACGTTGCCAATGCACTTTGGAAAGCAGCGGAACGCTATCGCAGTTTGGAGCGGGTGCGAATCAAAGAGTACGCATGTCGGCTGTACAGGGAATTAATCGCCGCGAAGAAAGTGACTGGCCTCGATAAGTCACGGATCGAGTTGTTGATCACCGAATTTCAGAAAGTCGCTTGGAACGACAAGTACAGTTCTTTTTTTGGTTCCAAGTGGAAAGTAATTTGGAGCGGACACGTCAACTGGACAAGCCTCGTCGTGTTCGAAAACGGCAAGTTGTATGTCGTCGCTGAGGGGCGTCCCCTTCGCGAAATCGCCTGGGTCAAACAGGGGGAGATGATCCGCATTTTGCGTTCTTCCGATCGACACATGCTTTTGGCAATTCGTCCGGATGGAAAAATTGATGCGTCCAAGTTCGATACCCAAGCCAATAAGCTGATGAACAAAGGTTTGGGTGAGCCAAACTAGCCGTAGTCGAGACGACTTTTCAAGACGGTTCAGGTTGGATCGAATAATCGCTCTATCATAAATGGAAGACAACACCCAATCTGATGGATTGAATCGCTCGGAGCTAAAGAAAGCCACGATCTCCGGTGCGAAATGGGGTTTTGCCAATCAAATCGTGTTGCAGCTGGTAACGCTGGGGGTTGGCATTGTCCTCTCACGAATACTGGGTCCAAAAAAGTTTGGTTTGATGGCGATGGTGACGGTGTTTACGCAGTTCGCTTTCGTCTTTGTCGATATGGGCTTCAGCCGGGCACTAATCCATAAGAAGAAAGTGACCGACGCGGATCTCTCCACCGTCTTTTGGATCAATGTTATTGTTGGTGTTTTTTTGGCGGCGGTTCTATGTGCGTTGTCCCCGGTCATTGCCTGGTTCTACGGCAAATCCATTTTGCTGTTGGTGACGATCGCGGTTTCCTCGAACTTTGTGATTAGCGCACTCAACATCGTTCAGCGATCCATGTTGGAAAAGGAGCTGCGGTTTCGCGCGCTGTTTTTTGCAGGGGTTGCAGCAACCGTTTTGTCGGGGTCTCTGGCCATCTTGTTGGCCGTAAATGGTTCGGGTGTTTGGAGCCTTGTCGTCCAGTTGGTCTCGCATTCTTTTTTCCTTGCCGTCGCGCTTTGGATGATCAGTCCCTGGCGTCCCCAGTTTGTATTTGATCGGGAATCATTTGTTACCGTATCTCGCTACGGGCTACCGCTGTTGGGAAGTCAGACTCTCAACTATTGGGTGCGTAACATCGACAAGCTGTTGATTGGCAAGACGTTTGGCGATGAATCGCTGGGCTATTATTCGAAACCCTACAACATCATGTTGTTTCCGCTCAACAATGTCACTCGTGTTGTAGCGCGCGTCCTATTTCCTTCGTTTTCCAAGATTCAAGACGACAAACAATTGGTGACCAATTCCTTTCTCCGGGTAATCGGGATGGTCGCGCTGCTCACATTTCCGATCTCCGTCGGCGGATTCGTGATGGCTGAGCCAATTATCATCGGCCTCTACACCGAGTCCTGGGCGGGGAGCGTTGATATTTTACGAGTGCTGTCTCTGCTCGGCGTGAGCCAATCGATTGTCGCTTTGAACGGCGTCATCTATCAGGCGCAGGGAGCAACAATGCTCCAATTCAAATGGGGAATCATTTTCAAGATTATCACGGTCGCTTCGATCGCCCTCGCTTTGCCTTTCGGTGTGATGGCGATTGCGATTTGCTACTCGGTGGTATCCACCTTGTTAACCATTCCCAAGTTCTGGGTCGTCGGAAAGGTAATCCCGGTTCGGCTTGCCCAGGTTTGTCGTGTTTGCCTTGGACCTGCATTGGCCTCCGTGGCAATGGGAAGTGGTGTTTTTCTCTATCTTTACTTGATGGGCGACAAACTGAGCCAATTGGCGTTGCTTTGCAGTGGAGTGCCCATCGGAGCCGCTTTGTACGGGGCGATCTGTTTTGGATTCAAATTTCAGGCGATCCAGGACTACCTCGAATTCATCAGGAATCGGAAAACGGCCTCGTAGCCGCTCGCTCCACTTGGCATTGGAATTGAAATGAATATGCAGCATCTGTTAACGCGAATTAGCGGCGCCGTGGATAAATTGAGCTACGCGACCGGATTGAAATCGAAGTCCCGTTTGTGCCTGCCAGATTTTCTAGGGATTGGTGCCCAAAAGTCGGGTACGACTTGGTTGGCCCAAAACCTGCGTTGTCATCCAGAGGTGTATCTACCCGAATCCAAAGAAATTCACTACTTCAATCAGAATTTTCACCGCTCACTTCAATCGTATTCAGAATTGTTCGTTGCTGCAGCCGACAAAACAAAAGGCGAGATTACTCCGGCCTATACCATGCTTTCGCGCAGTCGAATCAAGACGGTTTATCGACTGATGCCAAATGTTCGGCTGTTTTTTATGATGCGAAACCCCATCGAGCGAGCATGGTCTCAGGCGATGATGGAACTGGTAAAACGAAAAGGAAAGGAACTGACGGACGTTCCTCACGATGAATTCATAACATTTTTTCGGTCGGATCATTCCCTGTTGCGAGGGGACTACGAAAGGAGCATCAACAATTGGCTAAGTGTTTTTCCCGAGAACCAATTGTTGATCGGTTTCTTTGAGGAGATTTCGTCGGATCCAAAATCTCTTTTGCTTCGCGTGTTTGAACACCTTGGGGTTGGACAAGAGGTCGATTGGCAAACTTTTCCCTACCAGGAAAAAATATTCAGTGGAAACCAAACCAGCGAGATTCCGCCGCAGATACATAACGTTCTCAAAGATATTTATTCTGACAAAATACAATCTCTGGCAAGCCGTTTTGGTGGCCATGCGAATGCCTGGTGCGAAGGCTAGTTTGAAACGGCAAACGATGGGGAGCTAAAAATTACAATGAACGACGATACCGTCCAAAAAATTCTTGTTACTGGCGGAGCCGGGTTTATTGGGTCCAATCTCATACGATTGATCTTGGATGAGACGGACTACGAAGTAATGAACTTTGACAAACTCACTTACGCCGGGAACCTTGAGTCGTTAAACGACATTAAAGATAACCCGAAATATCACTTCACTCAGGGTGACATCGGAAAAGCCAAAGACGTGGACGAAGTCTTTGAACGATTCAAGCCGGATTGGGTTATGAATCTGGCGGCCGAGTCTCACGTGGATCGGTCGATTGATGGCCCCGAGGAATTTATCCAAACCAACATCGTTGGGACGTTTCATCTTTTGCGCTGTGCACGCGAACGCTTCAATCAACTGGACGCTGAAGGAAAAGCTCGCTTTCGATTTCATCACATCTCGACGGATGAAGTCTACGGCTCGCTTTCGACAGACGAAGCCGCATTTACCGAGGTGACGCGATATGATCCGCATTCACCCTATTCGGCTTCCAAGGCTTCATCGGATCATCTGGTACGGGCCTGGAGCGATACGTATGGCCTGCCGGTGGTTATTACCAATTGCTCAAACAACTATGGGCCCTATCAGTTTCCGGAAAAATTGATTCCGGTCGTCGTTCTCAAGGCGATTAGCGGCAAGCCAATTCCGGTTTACGGAAAAGGCGAAAATATTCGCGACTGGTTGTATGTCGAAGATCATGCTCGAGCATTGCTGAAGGTGGTCGAGAAGGGAACTCCAGGAGAGACCTACAATATCGGCGGTGACAATGAACTCAGGAATATCGATCTCGTCAAATTGATCTGTGAAATATTGGATGAGTTTTTGCCTCCGGCTTCCAATTCTCGATTGAGTGAACGAGCAGGCGATCCGATCAAGTCCTACTCGGAACTGATCGAGTTTGTCACGGACCGCCCCGGGCACGACATGCGTTATGCGATTGACGCTACCAAGATCAAATCCGAGTTGGGGTGGTCCCCCAATGAAGAATTCCAGAGCGGGTTTCGCAAAACGATTCGCTGGTATCTCGATAACGAAACATGGTGGTCCCGAATTCTCTCGGGCGATTATCAACTTGAAAGGCAGGGACTCAAAGCATGAAAGGGATCATACTCGCTGGAGGTGCTGGGACGAGACTGCATCCCATCACCATTGCTTCGTCGAAACAGATGATTCCGGTTTACGACAAGCCGATGATCTATTACCCCTTGTCGGTACTGATGTTGGCCGGGATCCGCGAAATTCTTGTGATTTCGACGCCCGATGATCTGCCGAATTTCAAAAAACTGCTGGGTGATGGAAAACGGATCGGTTGCGAGTTCAGTTACGCCGAACAACCTGAACCGAAAGGACTGGCCCAGGCATTTACGATCGGTGAGTCGTTCATTGGGAATGACAAGGTGGCGCTCGTTCTGGGCGATAACATTTTCTACGGATCTGGATTCGCCAAACTGATTCAGAGTCACACCGATCCGGATGGCGCCGTCATTTTCGCTTCCTATGTGCGAGACCCGGAGCGCTACGGGGTTGTGGAATTTGATCAGGATTTCAAGGCAGTTTCCATCGAAGAAAAGCCGGCGAAACCAAAATCCAACTTTGCGGTCCCGGGACTTTACTTTTACGACAACCAGGTCGTCGAGATCGCCAAGGCCGTGAAGCCATCTGCTCGGGGTGAACTTGAGATCACTGCAGTTAACAACGAGTACCTCAACAACGACAGGCTTCAAGTAGGCGTCTTCGATCGGGGCGTCGCTTGGTTGGACACGGGAACCTTTGCCGCCCTGAATGAGGCTTCAACTTTTGTTCGGGTAATCGAAGAAAGGCAAGGACTGAAGATTGGGTGCATCGAAGAAGTCGCCTATCGGATGGGCTATATCGATGCGAATCAACTTGAAAGCTGCGCGAAAGATTTGGACAAGAGTGGCTACGGTCAATACCTTTTGTCCTTGCTTAATCAATAACCCGCCTCCAGGGCAACCATTCATCCCAAGACGAAGAAGCAATGATCATACTCCTCGGTTCTACCGGATATGTCGGAAACCAGTTTGTCGAGTCATTAAATCGAGCCGGACTTGAGTTCGAAACAATGACCCGGCAGGACATCCATGGCAAGACATCTGCGGAAGTCGGCCAGCTCCTGGTCGCCAAAAAGGCCTCGTTTTTGATCAACGCGGCCGGATACACCGGAAAGCCAAACGTCGACGCGTGCGAGGTCCATAAACAGGAATGCCTGTTTGGTAACGCCGTCCTTCCCGGGATCCTGTCCGAAGCTGCCTCGGCAGCAAACATACCCTGGGGCCACGTTTCATCCGGTTGTATCTACAACGGTTCCACCGAGGACGGCGAAGGATTCGCCGAAGACGATCCACCCAATTTTAGTTTTCGTTCCGGGCCATGTAGTTTTTATTCCGGAACCAAGGCGCTCGGCGAAGAGATCATTTCAACGGACCGGAACTGCTACGTTTGGCGGCTTCGAATTCCATTTAACCAAATCGAAAATCCAAGAAATTACCTGGCAAAGCTTTTGCGGTATGAACGGTTGTTGGAAGCGAGGAACAGCATCTCCCACCTGCAGGATTACGTTGAAAGCTGCATTCAGTGTATCCAGAAAGATGTTCCCTATGGCGTTTACAACTTGACCAACCCGGGATCCATTACCACGCGGGAAGTCGTTCAGATGATGACCGAAGCCGGGCTTACCGACAAAGCGTTTTCCTTCTTTGATGACGAAGCTGAATTTATGTCGAAAGCCGCGAAGACTCCAAGATCCAATTGCGTGATGAACACCGCAAAAAGCGTCGCGGCCGGCATTGGGATGCGACCCGTGCGGGAAGCGTTGGAGGATTCGATCAAATCTTGGACAAAAGAAACCGACTGACCCACCCTATCGGCCGGTTCCAATTAGCGATCCATGAACAAAGAAGAAATAACCAACGCGTTAAACGACGATACTTCGGTTCTCGTTGTCATCGTGACCTACAATGCGTCGCCGTATATCGAACGATGTCTCGATTGTCTCGGAAGGTCCACCTGTAAGCACCAGGTTCTTATCGTTGACAATGGTTCCAGTGACAACACGCTGGAGATTCTGGGGAAATACCCAGATGTTTTGGTGCATGAGAGTGGAAGAAATCTGGGATTTGGGCAAGCCAATAATTTTGGGCTCGAGGTGTTTCTCAAATCTTCGATTCCTTATGTGTTTCTCTGCAACCAGGATATTTACGTCGAAGACGATACGCTTGAAAAACTGGTGGACCAGCTCGAAACCCATGAACAATTTAGTGTGGTTGGTCCTGTTCAATTGCGCGGCGATGGTAAGCAGATTGATGGGAACTTTGTGAAATACTTGAGCCGCAACGGCAGCGATCAGCTTCTATCCGATGTGCTATTGCGGCGTGACGAGTGTGACTCGACCTACGAGATTCGCTTTATTAACGCGGCAGCTTGGTTGATGGATCGAAATTGCATCGAAACCATTGGCGGGTTTGATCCCGTTTTCTTTCACTACGGCGAAGACGATGACTACGCGGCTCGAATGATTTTTCATGGTCTGAAGATGGGGGTGTGCCCGCGATTGCTGGTCATTCATGATCGGCCGCAACCGGGGCAAAACAGCAAGCCGCAACCGACCAGTAAAGTCGCCCACCGGATTGGAGTGCAGGATCGTTTCACGATTAAATCCAGTCCGCGCCCCTTTCCCCTGGCGGTATTCCTTTGGATGCTTCATTCCGTCGTCAAACAATCCAAGTCGTATTTGACTGGGGATTTTCAAAAAGGCTTCGCGCGATTCCGTTCGGACTGGAAGACGTTTTTTGACTTGCCGCGGATTGGGGCGAGTCGGCGAGTTTCTCGCAAACCGGGAAAGAACTATTTGAACTCGGCAGAATGATACGGATGGCATCGTCTTTTTTCCAGCACCTAACTTGTGTTCTTGAGTCATTGATCCCGTGATATCGCACAAACACCGCTGTATCTTTATCCACATTCCCAAATGCGGCGGGTCCAGCATCCGAAATTTCGTTTTTGATGGGAAGAAACTTGATTGGCGCGAACCCAACTATGAAAAGCTCTATGGTTGGTGTCCCAAGCGAAAAATCCATCTGCAGCATGCAACATCCAAACAACTTCTGGAATCTGATTTGATTTCAGAAACGGATTGGAATGATTACTTCAAATTTACGATTGTGCGAAACCCGTGGGATCGAAGTTATTCTGACTATTTGTGGATTCAGAAGGACCGAAAAGTTCGAGGTAGTTTTTCCGATTACATTCAGGCCAAGGGGCCGTTCAAGAAAGTTCTTGGCGATTCAAGCGAGATGCAATATCGAGGAGACCATTTATTGCCGCAGAGTGATTTCTTCGATCTCGAGAATGGTTACTCAGTCGATTACGTCGGCCGATTCGAAGAATTTTCTGAAACGATACAAGCTATCTGTTCAAGACTGAATATCG
>CAYSXI010000014.1:2343-48526 GCA_964434955.1 uncultured Pirellulaceae bacterium | reverse complement strand
CTTGTTTGACTGGAAGACTGGCTTAAACGGCCTCTTGCTTTCGACGAAGCAAAAGGCCGTTTAAGCCAGTCTTCCAGTCAAACAAGGGACCCCAAGTCGGCCGACCCGTGGCCGGTTGCCGGGCAGGCTCGGATCAAACTTGGGGTCCCTGGTTTGACTGGACGACTGGCTCAAACGGCCTTTTGCTTCGTCGAACGCAAGCTGAATCTTCTGCTTTGATTCATTCAGTTTCTGACCGGCCGCCGGTTTGTCTTCCTTCTCAACGGAGCCCATCATTTTCTGGACATCTTTGAGACGGCCTTTCTTGGCACCCAGAAATTCAACCCGAGCTTCCTCGAGCATTTCGTCGGTGTTGGCGTTCGCGAATGCCTGGTCAGCTTCGGACGTGACGTTTTCCAATTCTTCGATGAATTCAGCCAGCGGCATGATTCAAATTCCGGTCTTTCGGGATCAAGTAAAAGCACAAAAAAAGGAGAGCGTTTGGCTCTCCCGATTTATATCAAATTTAGTCTCTTATTCTCAGGCCGAGAGAGCGCCCTTCGCGGTTTCGACAATGACATCAAAGCCCTTGGGGTCAAAGACAGCGATCTCAGCGAGACTCTTTCGGTTCAGCTGAACATTTGCCTTGTTCAAGCCATTGATCAAATTGCTGTACGAGATGCCTCGCATGCGGCACGCCGCGTTGATTCTCGTGATCCACAGCTGTCGGAATTTCCGCTTTCGGACTTTTCGGTCACGGAAGGCATACTGGCCGGACCGAATCAGCGTTTCCTTAACAGTCCGCAGCAGATTGCCGCGACCGCCCCGATAACCTTTGGCGCGTTTGAAAAGCCGTTTCTTGGCGCGGTTGCGAGCGGCGCCCTTGGTAGTTCGCATTGGTTTTTCCTTTCATCCACCCGCAAGGTCCTTTGAGACTCGCCAACGTTCTCCCAGGGAAGGTGATCTTCTCAGAAGAATGTTGGGTGATTGAAGCCAAAGAGTTCAAACCCGCGCGTTTCTTAAACGAATGTCGTAAGTATTGTCATTGGTCACGAATTTGCCGCCGGACCTTGCGGCGCTTCGAGGAACCCGCAGGGATTCAGATCGAAGCTTATGAACGATTGTTCCGCGAACGAATGTCCGAGTACGAAGATCTAGGAGCTGTATTTTCCAAGTGACTCTTTGATCGTGGGTACCATGCTCTCATGAAGCACCGTTGTTCCACGCAGATTTCGTTTTCGCTTCTGAGAAACCCGAGAGTTCAGATGGCTGGTACCGGCAGAGCGATGCTTCGCTTTTCCTTTGGCAGTAAGCCGGAAACGCTTTTTGGTACCTTTGTGTGTTTTCATTTTTGAGGACATGGCGCCCTTCTTTCTAATTTATCACAAGCCACAATCGGCGGATTTCGAGATTTGAAACGTCAGATTTTATTTTTTGGCCGGAAACTGCGAAAGGGGGAATTCATGCTTTTCCGCCTGAAATTGCAATTTTCTGACCGGGAAGGCCGTTCAGTTGAATGCCTGGGCATTTTTGTCTATTTGAGATTCGGCAAATAGGACTCATAGAGATGAGCCAAGTATTTCGGCCAAACGTGGAATTCGCCGCAATCTTCATCAATCTTCCAGATGCCACGAATGGAGTCTTCGACGAGTTTCCCGCGGTAGGAAACGTCATGTTGACCAAAATAGGTTTTGGTCCAGCTGACCGAGCCCTCGGCAACATCCATCACTCCGGCAATTTTCCAGGGCCCTACATAGTCGGTACCTTCGCCTCGAATCTGGCCCTCATTGATCTCCAGATACATCTGCATCCAGCCTTGGTCATGCGGGGGGGTAGCCCGTTCATCACGGAAATAGCCGACCCATTCACCTGAATAGGGAGTTTTCATTTCGTTCATTGGCACCTTTTGGAAATAAGGAATTGCTTTTATTACCTTGGAAATCAGTGACAAGTTGCCATCGCGGGGCTACGGGATTCTCGGAAGCAAGTGGCGATGCCCCGCCAACCAAAAGATTTCCTTTGGCGGAAAAGGTTCAAGCGATTTTGAATGGGGAGAATGGTCGGCGAGTAATTCGGCCAGGAATACAAGGAGCTTTTCGCGAAATCCAAATCATAGGAATTTCACTGCGACAGTTTTTTTCTAGGGTGGCCATCTTTCGCAAAGGATTCTGTCCTCAGCGAACCAAAAGCCAAAGAACATTCGTAGTCGAGTTAGGTAAGTCTTTTTGAGCGGTGGGGAATTGCCCAAGGTGAACGCTCCGTTCACTTTGTATTGATTGAGCGTCGGAATATCGAATATTCGGCCTCAGAATTGGCAGGCAGTGGCGTTGGAACCCCCGAAATCATCCCAAAAACGGGCCTTTCGTGCTTTTAGTGGAATAATAGCTGGCTATACTGGTTCGATAACACTGAGCGAACACCCGTTCTGAAAAGACAGTTCTCAAATCATCTCTTATCGAGGAATTCAAATGCTTAAGAAAATCTCTATGTTGGCAATTCTTGCTGCCGTTGGTCTGTTCACCGTTGGTTGCTCACCAACGCCAAAAGGAAACGTTGAAGTGAAAGATCGCGGAAACGAAAAAATTGACACGCCAAAAGAAGAAGGTGGCGGAGCAGCTGCAGCTATCGAGTGATCGAGCTAAATGGCTCGGGTTAAGCAGCCGAGATGGGTCTCAACGAGCACCGGTCTTAATCACCACTTTTTGAAGTGGACTTGAGCCTGAATTGCGTTGGGCATCGCACAAAAAATGTCCCGTAGATCAACTTTTTTCTGAATGTGATCTGCTTCTCATAGACACTTTAAGTCCCCGATTCGCTTCCTGCGGGTCGGGGATTTTTTTTCTGAAAAAGCGATGAAATGCGAGCGGAATTGCAAAAAATCGGTGATATTTGATGAATTCCTATTGATTTAATCCCTCAATTACGAAATATGAGAAACGAACGCCTCCTACCTTTATTACGGGAAATCCACCACTAACCCACCTTTCAGGCGTTGGTTTCGCAAAAACTTGTATTTCGTTTTAAATTTTTGTTGCAAGTCGAAGCGAATTAGAATAAAACGTTAAGTAATAGAAAAGTTTCCCCTCAAAGTCTCACCCAAATACATACGGAATTATCGCGGGCGATTGCCTGCTTTCGAAGTTTAAAGTCGTTTTCTTATTTTTTCCTATTCCTAACGGAGGGTTGTTTATGTCGAAATCTCGTAAGGGTTTCACACTGGTTGAACTTTTGGTCGTTATCGCCATTATCGGTATTCTGATCGCATTGTTGCTTCCAGCAGTTCAGCAAGTTCGTGAAGCTGCACGTCGTACGGACTGTGCTAACCGATTGCGTCAGTTCGCTATCGCTTCGCACACATTCCACGATTCTTACAAGCGTCTTCCACCTGGAACGCTTGGTCACGCTAACGCTGTTGACTTCTACGCAGACTGGATTGTTTCTTCTTCAGAATTCTACTGGGGTCGAGCTCAGCAAACTTCGTTCATGGGCCTTGTTATGCCTTTCAACGAAATGAACAACCTGTACACCGTATGGGGAACTGAAGCTCACAACTTGTACAAGTTCTTGGACGAATTCGATTCCATGTACTCATGGTTCGGTACTGTTCCTGGGTCTGCTACCGTCGCTTTCACTCGTATGCCTCACACCATCTGCCCATCAGATGATATCCAAGACGCATACATCCAAATCGCTGGTGCTACTCAGCCTGTTACCGTTGGAAGCACGACTTCTGACGCTATGGGTCTTCTTTACTGGCCAGACTACGATTACTCGTCGAACTTTGGTCGAACGAACTACCTAGGTTGCGCTGGTGCATTCTCTGGTGGTCGTCACCCAGACGTTAACCGACGTCCATACGTTGGTGCTATGTCTTCTCGTAACCGAATCACTCTTGAAACCATCCGTGACGGTTCTTCGAACACGATCATGATGGGTGAGTACATCGGTTCGATCAACAACAACACTCGTAACCGTGGTTTGTCATGGTGCTGGGGTGGTTTGGCTCGCGGTCGTGGTGGTATTCCTTGGAATACTGATCCTAGCTCGCTTGGCGTTAACCCATCTGGCCGACCTTACACGATGATCGGTTCTGCTCATGATTCTAGCTGGGTTGGCTTCGGTGCTATGCACCCAGCTGGTGCTAACTTTGCTCGCGGCGATTGCTCGATCGAAGTTATTCCACGTAACACTGACTGGCGTACTCTGTACTCGCTGTACGGTTCAAACGACGGCGAATTCGAAACCGAATTTTAATCGACTTGCGATTAGAATTGGTTAGAAGCCAATTGATTTAAAAGTTAGCCGAGGCGTCGAATTTCGACGCCTCGGTTTTTTTGTGTCGCCCGCCATCCTCTGTCTAGCGATAAACGCGCTATCAAGCGACAAACGGCTGAACGGAGTCGGCTCTCATTCGCGAGTAGCGGAGCCATTTGTAAATATCAACAAGCAACGACACATCGGAGAATGGCTGCCTTATTTGGTACAAACAGCGGTCTCAAGAGATATAGGCCACAGCCAGGTTTTGATGAAAGGCAGTTGAAGATTAGGATTTACCCTTATTTTTCAGTGAATTCGCCCAAGGTGGGAGCTAATCAAAGGAACATAATTCGCCCTTTCCATATAATTCCATTGCAAGCGGGCGTTTTGGCGGTGGCCACGAAATAATCTAAAATGACGCCGCGATCTTTTTACCGAAACTGAAATACTACTGCTGCGGTTCCCTTAGTCGGTCGCTCTCATGCCTTCATTTTCCATTGCAACGAAAACCTCGGACTCGCGCTTGGTCGTTTATCCAAGCTACGCGATCGCCGATGATGTTGGGTGGAAAGTTTTTGTGGCCGGGTACGCCTTCCAGCAAGGTGAAGTAACGTTTCGCAAAAAGATGATGTTGAAACTGTTGCAGCGGGCGATGCGCGTCGACCCAGACAGTTTTTCTTCCCCGACTTTCAAGGAGCGCATTCGTCCCTTTTTCGCGATCGGCGAGAAAGGACATCGAATTGAAATCCAGATTGGTTCAAAACGCGTTCACTTGGCCCAGCCCACCGGTCGCAATGGGCACTTTCGAAATAGTTTCCATCTGACAAACGATGAACTCAAAGGAATTCGCGACGAGGGCGCCCTGGAAAATGGCCTGTTGTCGTTGACGGCCCGATCGAGCACCAATCCCGATGCGACTTACGAAGGCAGCGTGATGCTTTGCCAAAGCAGCGGTCTGTCAATTGTGTCGGATGTGGATGACACCATCAAAATAAGCAATGTTGGAAATTTGAAAGAGTTGCTGGCCAATACCTTTCTGAGGGAGTTTCGCAGCGTTGGAGGAATGGCCGAGATCTACCAGGATTGGGCCGATCTCGGTGCCCAGTTTCATTATGTTTCTTCCAGTCCCTGGCAACTATTCGAACCGCTTTCGGAGTTGCGGATGCGTGGCGGGTTTCCAACGGGCTCGATACACCTTCGTGATTTTCGTTGGCGCGATCAGATGTTTAAGAAAGTTCGCACGATGAAGCGGAGGGGCAAAGGCGCCGAGATTTGCGTCTTGTTGAAAAACATGCCCGAGCGCCGTTTTCTTTTGATTGGCGACTCGAGTGAAAAGGATCCGGAAATCTACAAGGCCATTTGTCGGCGCTACCCGGAACAGGTTCGCGGATTGTTCATTCGGCAGGTGTCTTCGCGTCCGATTGATCAAGAACGACTGGCAAAATTGAACCGCTCGATTGTCGGTGTCCCCGTTTGCATATTCTCGGACCCCCATGAGCTTGGCGACCTGGCCAAGGAGCTTATCCCTGAGTTGACTTTGAGACCAAGGGGCTAAGACCGGCTTGGCCAGTCATTATTTGCTACAGGCTGGCCGATCTTTTGTTGCGGGGCCAGGCGTTTCGTTGTTGGGAGGCGTTCACCGCAAGAGGCCGGCTCATTTTTCGAGCATTGCTGCGGTTCACAGGATCGAGTTCTACGACCGCTAAACCTTGTGCGATTTGAGGCAAATTAGCGGATTTTTGCAAGGAATCGAGTGATTTTGCCCCTTGTTGTTGGGGCGCAAATCCGTCATGATATTGCGATTCCATCTGCAAATTGCGTTGACAGTGCGCAAACTGCCAAGGAATTCGCTGCGTTTCGAGTTGGATTCGCAAAACGGATTTACTTGAGCCTTTCAAACGTCTGGTCGCGGCAATAGTCGAATCGAACCGCAAAAAAGGACGTTCGCCTGGTCAACTTTTTCATCGGCATTCAAATAGTAATATTGTTGGAGTATATCTGTGGCTCGATACACCGGCCCTAAAGCTCGCGTCAATCGACGTTTGGGAACTTTGGTTTACGAAGATGGCGGTGCTTCCAAAGCATTGGAGCGACGCAACCAACCTCCCGGGATGCATACCCGAGGTCGGCGTCCGTCAAACTATGGTTTGGCGTTGATGGAGAAGCAAAAGATCAAGCACTATTACGGGCTTGGAGAGCGTCAGCTTCGCCGCTATTTCGGTAAAGCGACTCGTATGAAAGGAAACACGGGTGAAAACCTGTTGTTGATGTGCGAGCGACGCTTGGACAACATCATCCGTCGAGTGGGTTTGGCGAGCACGCGTCCGCAGGCCCGACAAGGCGTGGTTCACGGGCACTTTCGGGTCAACGGCGTTCGTGTCGACAAACCGTCGTTCATGCTGCGACCTGGCGATGTGATCACGCTTAGGGATCGCGACAATCTTCGCAATCTTTATACGGCAATCACGGGCGCGGGTGTCGAAGGACAGCCATGCGATTGGATTGCGTTTGATAGTGAAACATTTACGGTCACGATTCAAGGCAATCCTGGACCGTCCGACATCAGTCTTCCGGTTGACGTCAATATCGTAGTCGAGTTTTTGTCTCGATAGGCAAACTGACAATTCAAAACAAACGGCAAGCTTACTTGGCTTGCCTTTTTTTTTCGCGATGCTCGAGGATCGCGAATCAGACACAACAAATTCCAAAGGCGCATCATGCATTCTCAACTTGTGGTGATTGGAGGCGGGCCAGGTGGTTACGCAGCTGCATTTCTCGCAGCGGATGAAGGAATGGACGTCGTGCTCGTTGAAAAAGAGGGCAAGCTCGGCGGAACTTGTTTGCTCAGAGGGTGCATCCCTTCCAAGGCATTGCTTCACGTTGCCAGGGTCATCACCGAGACCCAGGAATTGAATCATGAATGGGGTGTCGAGTTTGGCGAGCCGAAGATCGAACTCGATGCACTTCGCGATCGAAAAAACAAAGTCATTTCAACCTTGTCGAATGGCCTGGCACAACTGGCCAAACGGCGAAAAGTCAAAGTCATCAAGGCTTCTGCCTCCTTCGTGGATTCAACGACCATCGCTCTTTCCGGCGATGATGAATCAATTCCAGAGGGCGGCAAGTTGACTTACGATCACTGCATTCTTGCAAGTGGAAGTATTCCCGCGATGCCGGGCGCATTCAATATTGGCAATGATCGAGTCATGGATTCGACCGGTGCATTGGACCTGGATGAAATTCCTGAAACGATGTTGGTCGTTGGTGGCGGCTATATCGGGCTCGAGATGGGCACGGTCTACGCAAACCTTGGCACCAAAGTCAGCGTCGTCGAGTTAATGGATGGCCTGCTAATGGGGGCCGATCGGGATCTGGTTCGTCCGCTTGCGAAGAAGTTTGATGCACTTTTCGAGAAGCGGATCTTCTTGAACACCAAAGTCGGTTCGCTTGGAATGAATGGCGACAAAGTTCAGGTTGCCTTTGAAGGACCCGGCAAATTCGGAACCGAAGAATACGATCGCGTTCTGGTTTCGGTTGGACGCCGTCCAACGTCTTTCGATATCGGGATCGAAAATACCAAGGTCAAGCTGGACGAACGCGGTTTTGCGGTTGTCGACAAGCAGATGAAGACCGACGATCCCCACATCATGGCGATTGGCGATGTCGCTGGTGAACCGATGCTGGCTCACAAAGCGACTCACGAGGGCCGATTGGCGGTCGAAGTTTTGCTTGGCAAGCCCGTTGAATTTGACAAGGCCGCGATTCCAGCCGTGGTCTTTACCGATCCAGAAATTGCTTGGGCGGGGCTGACGGCCGATGAAGCCAAGGTACAAGATCGCAAGGTCGACGTCGCCATGTACCCCTGGGCCGCCAGTGGCCGGGCTCAGGCGCTAGGCAGGACCGAAGGTCTGACCAAATGGATTGTCGATCCTGAGACTTCGCGGGTTCTGGGTTGCGGAATGGTTGGACCCGGCGCTGGCGAACTGATTGCCGAAGCCGTTTTGGCGATCGAGATGGGTTGCGAAGTACGCGACATTACCGAGTCGGTTCACCCGCATCCAACGCTTAGCGAGACCCTGATGAATGCGGGCGAAGTATTCTACGGAACGGCAACCGAAATATACAAACCTAAACGAAATCGATAAGGCTTGATGAGGGCTTCCCTGCCCTTCTGCGATTCCAATGACTCGACTGCTCGGATCCGATCAACCGGTTGGCAAACGGGAGCTTCGTTCCAATCGTTAGATTGGTTTGATGCGCAAGGCCGGTTTGATTGTTTGGTTGGCCCATCAGCGAGTGGCACAAATGATTGGGCCCGGGGTCACCACAGCCGAAATCGATTCGGTGGTGGTCGACGTGTTTCAAAAGGCCAACGCGGAGCCCCTGTTTCTCAACTATCCCGGCGTGACTCCCTTTCCGGCGGTGACCTGCATTTCGGTCAATGAAGAAATCGTCCATGGAATTCCTGGGAATCGGCGACTTCAGGAAGGCGATATCGTGAGCGTTGACACGGGATGCCGAATTAACAGCTGGTGCGGCGACGCAGCATACACGCATCCGATTGGAAAGATTGCCGGAGATCGAAAGAAACTTTTGCGGACAACGAGCGAAGCGCTTTCATTGGCCATCGAGCGGTGTGGTCTTGAGAAGAACTGGTCTTCCGTTGCAAAGGCCATGCAGGAGAAGATTCGTGCCAAAGGTTGCAGCATCGTTGAGGAACTCGTTGGTCACGGGATCGGCAAACAATTGCACGAATCACCTTCGGTTCCGAACTACTTTGACCCAAACGTCGAAGACTTCACCCTGAGACCGGGCGTGGTGATCGCGATCGAACCCATGGTTAATCTTGGCGCGAGACACACGAAAACACTTAAAGATCACTGGACGATCATTGCCAAAGATAAAAAGCCTTCGGCTCATTTTGAGCATACGGTGGCGATTACGGGAGAAGGCGTGGTTCGGCTTACAGGCCCACCGAATGATGAGGAATTGGCGGAGCTGCCTCTCGACCCGGGGCCGCCCGAAAATTGGATTTCCTGGTAACTTGAATCCGCCTAGTCGCGATAGGGTTTTTCGGCCTCATATTTCTTCAAGACCGTTTCCAGCCGTTTTGTTTCAACGCCCGGAATTGCCAAAGCTTTTCGTTGCTGGATCTTGGCCGAATCGAAATCTCCGCAAGCGGCGTGAGCGGCGGCGACGGTTTCGAGTAGCAAACAGGACTCGGCTTTTGCTTTTTCCAAAGCTTGTTTCGCAAGTGCCAACGCGGTCTCTGGTTGGTAAAACTCGTCATTTTTGCAGGTGGCCAAAAGCCAAGCCGCACGTTGGTAGGCGACCGCGTTGGATTTCAATTCCGCGGCACTCGAATAATCGTCGAATGCCTTTTTCCAATCTTCTTGAGCCAAATACGCGTCGCCGCGATTGACCAGCGCTGCGGCGCTGTCCGGTCGCATTTTGATGATCAAGTTATACGTCTCTGTCGCTTTTTCATACTGCTGGAGTTTGGTCAAACAATGCGCCAATCCGGTAAGCGATTGAAGATCTGACGGCGTGATTTCGAGTGCCTTCTCATAGTTGGCTTTGGCTGCTTCGTAGTTTTTCTGGGCAAATTGTACTTCGGCCAGATTAAACCATCCGTAGGATTTTTTTGGTGCAAGTTCACAAACCTTCAGGAAGTCCCTGGCGGCCGCGCCCGTATCGCCCTTCCATTGACAGATAATGCCTCGGCTCAAGTAGCTGCGCCATTTGTTGGCATCCACTTCGATCGCGTCGTTCGCATCGGATTCCGCGGTAACCAGTACCTTGTTCGCTTGGACATCGTTTCCAATCGCCATCAACTGTTCAAAGGAATCCATCCGGCGTTCAGCGCGCTTCGAGAGGCTCCAGGCCAGAAGGCTCGAGAAATACTTTTGGTGTTGGTCATTCAGTTTAAGATTCAACGCGTTGCGACATTTTTCGACCACAACGGTTAGCTTCTTTGCCGAGTCCGCATCCTGAGTCAATTTCCAGATCGACTGGGCCAAGGCCGCCTGTTCTTTTTCACTCAATTCTCGTTTGGGCAAATGAGTGGAAACGGGTTTTTTGGTTTCGTCGACGACCTTCTCGGATTTGCTGACTGGCAAAAGTTGTTGCGCCGAAAGGCCTTGGGAGCCAAACCCAATCAGGCAGCTAAATGTGACCATCGTAATTTTGATAACAACCGTTTTCATCTTTGGCTCCCGCAATTGGTTTGAGAAGGTCGCGTAGGGTAGCGACCTCCGACTTGGGAGCCAAGTCGATTGTCATTTTGCTAGCTGATAAGGGCCGACATTTTTGAAAGGCGCGGGTGAATCGATCCTGGTCGAGTTGGGGATCGCTAGCAAGTCGTGAGGAGGGCGAGTCGGGTCAGTCGGAAAAGTCTACCAAATCAAGTCGATCCGTTTGTGCCAAGTTTACTGAATTGTTCAATATTCCGAATCCTCCAGACGATGAAACAACTAACGGCGATGCCGTTTAACCTGACCCGTTCGCGCAAGTGTTGGCTCGTGCCCTGAGCGACTACGCATTTGCGGATTAAAACATCAGAGGTTCCGCCCGCGATTCTAAATCAACGGAACCGTACCCAGTATCAAGAGGAAAATGAAATGCGCTCGGCACTCGCTGTAGTCGCTGTCTTGACGGCCGTCGGTTTGTCAGGCTGCGCGATGAATCAGAACTGTGGATGTGGAGGCGGAGGCCTTTTCGGTGGCACGATGCTCGGTTGCAATACGGGCTGTCAAACCGATTGTGGCGGCTGCGAAACCAATTGTGGTTGCGGCACCGATGCCAAATGTGGCGGTGACTGCGGCAACAGTTGTGGCTGCAATGGCCGCGGTTTGTATCCTGGACCGTTTGCGTCCATGCGAATGCAACGCGATCTCTGCAACCCATGTGGTCCCTGTGACAAGCCACGCTGTGGCATGGGTGAGATGGCATTGTTCTCTCGCTTCAACTCGCGAGCCAATGGCTGCGATTCTTGCGGAACGCAAGATTGCCAGGGTGGCTGCCAAAACGGAATGTTGAATAACCGAGTTGGCGTCAAAGATCGCGTTGCGATGATGCGTGCCCGCTTCACGAATTCAAATGGAAGCTGCAACACCTGCGGCGCCCAAGGCGGATGCGACTGCAACGCCGGCATGAATGGTGGATTGCTCGGAAACTTGATGCGAGGATCTCAGCCACGCATGAACGTTGCCGGTTGCTCCAGCTGTGGCCAAAATTGCGGAGGCAATTGTGGAAACGGCGGATTGCTTGGCGCTCGAATGGGTGGTGGCATGATGGCTGGCAACGGAATCGCTGGAAACGGCATGGTTGGCAACGGCATGTTGAGCGGATTCGGAAACCGTATGGGAACTTGTGGCCCAGGTTGTCGCGGATGTGGCGGACGGGGCTGTGGCCTTGGCATGCGTCGAGGTGGCGGACCCGGTGAACAACATCCTTACGGTGGTCAGATTCCACACACCGATGGTTTCGGTGGTCCACACGGCCCAATTTCACCGACCTACGCTTATCCTTACTACACGACTCGCGGTCCTCGCGACTTCTTCATGGACAATCCTCCAACGATTGGCCGATAATTCGAGTCGAAAACTTGAAAACAACGAGCCGGGGCTTGCCCCGGCTTTTTTTATTGGTGATCTTTGAATGGTCAGCACGGTTGGTGCGATGCCGAATTCAAATTTACGATCTTAGATTTACCCATGCCTGAAAATCATTCCGTTCGAGGTAAAGGATTCTCATCTCGCGCCGATGTTGAAACGGTCATGGCCTGGGTCGACGAAACTTCGTCCAGTAAGTGCGGTAATCGGCATTCTGAGACGGTCGCAATCGATCGGGCATTGGGACGTGTCCTGATGCGCGACACGACAAGTCCCATCGACGTTCCGTCATTTTGTCGCGGCATGATGGATGGCTATGCCATTCGGGCGGCCGAAATTCAGGGAGCGAATGAATACAATCCGATTGAACTTCAAGTTGTCGGCCGTTCCATGCCAGGTCATGGATTCGACGGCAAGCTCCCCGATTTACAAAAGGTCGCGGCAATTGAAATCATGACGGGAGCTCCTTTTCCCGATGGGCCGAATGCGGTTCTTCCTTTCGAGCTAACAAGGAAAGAAGGCGAAAAGGTTTTTGCTGTGGATGCCGTCCCGGAACAGAAAAATGTCGGAATGGTTGGTGAAGATATCGAGCAAGGCTCCCAGGTATTTTCGGCCGGACAACGACTCCGTCCGCAGGATATTGGCATCCTGGCTTCGTTGGGCATTCATGACGTTGAAGTGTTGCGTCGTCCCAGGGTCGGAGTCTTGATTACCGGCAACGAAATTGTGCCTTCCAGTCAAGACTCGAAGGGCCCGTTTCAGATTTTTGATTCCAATGGGCCGATGCTGCAAACCTTGATTGAGAGAGACGGCGGTCAGGCTGAATTGATTTACGCTGAGGACCATCGGGAAATTATTGCGCAGCATCTTTGTGACAACCAGTTTGACTTGATCTTGGTTTCAGGCGGTAGCAGTGTTGGCAAAGAGGACTTTGCGCCTTCCATCGTCGCCGAGAAAGGCGAGTTGCAATTTCACGGGATTGCGATGCGGCCAAGCAGTCCGACCGGCGTGGGTGTCATTGACGAACGCTTGGTGTTTTTGCTTCCGGGAAATCCTGTTTCTTGTATGTGCGCTTATGATTTTTTCGCCGGCAGAGCCATTCGAAAATTGGCAGGTAAACCCGCTGCATGGCCCTATGAGCAATCCCGCTTTCCGTTGGGAGCCCGAATAAGTTCCGTCATTGGGCGAGTCGACTACTGTCGAGTCAAGGTTGTCGATGAGGTGGTCCATCCCATCGCAATTCGAGGGGCGTCTGTTCTTTCAACGTTGTCACGAGCAAACGGTTTCGTGATTGTTGGGAAGGACTCCGAAGGTTACGCGGCCGACGAATACGTTGACGTTTTCTTGTTTCCTGATTTGTCGGACAAGTAAACGGGGGTTCGATGGCAGATCAAAAACAGTTCTTGAATGTGGTGTCGGTCGCCGAGGCTCAGGCGAAGATTGATGCGCGTTTGACCGATTATCAACCCGGCGTGGAAACGATCCCGGTTGCCCAGGCGCTGGGGCGAGTTCTTGCGAGCGATGTTGTTTCGCAAGTCAATGTGCCAAATTTTGACCGCTCCAATTTCGATGGATTTGCCATTCGTTCGGCCGACGTCGTGCACGCATCCGAAGTGCATCGCGTTACGTTGGATTTGGCGCCCGATTCGGTTGCCGCGGGCGAATTGCATGAAATGGAATTGGCGCCCAATTCGGCAATCTCCGTTGCCACGGGGGCCATGATTCCGCGAGGCGCGGATTCGATTTTGATGGTTGAGAACACAACCGTCCAGGACACAAAGGTTCAGGTGGAACAATCAGTTGCCCCGGGATTTGGGGTAGCCTTTGCCGGTTCCGACATTGCTCGCTCGCAAGTCGTTCTTTTCGGCGGTCAACGGTTGACGAGTCGCGAGACCGGAATTCTGGCTTCGATTGGGATGGATCGCGTCAACGTCATTCGTCGCCCCAGGGTTGCGGTGATATCGACAGGCGACGAGTTGATTCGACCGGGTGCGGATTCCGAAGTTGGAAAGGTTTACGATTCCAACGCGCGAATCATCGCGGATGCCGTTTCGGAATGTGGGGGTGATGCCAGCGAATATGGAATCGCCATCGACAACCGGGACGAACTGGAGGCGCGATTGGAATCGGCACTCGCCGAATGCGATCTGGTGATTCTGACGGGAGGCACAAGCAAAGGCGAAGGCGATTTATCCTATCGAATCTTGGAGCGGCTTGATCCTCCTGGAGTGTTAGTGCACGGCGTTGCGATCAAGCCGGGCAAGCCGGTTTGCCTTGCGATGCATGGGAAACAACCGGTGGCGGTTCTGCCAGGCTTTCCGACTTCGGCAATTTTTACGTTTCATCAATTTGTCGCACCGATGATTCGGAAAATGGCTGGCCAAAGTCGTTCGAAAGAAGCAACGGTCGACGCGAAACTCGCCCATCCCGTGCGCTCGGCAATTGGGCGAAAAGAATACAACCTGGTGACGCTTTCCCATTCGCTGGCTCCAAACCAGGGGCCAGAGTTGGTGGCCTTTCCGATTGGCAAGGGTTCTGGCAGCGTCACAACTTTTTCCCAGGCGGATGGATTCTTCTCCATTGGAGAAAACGTGGAACGCGTCGAGTCGGAGCAATCCGTCGCGATCCAGCTGTTGAATCATCAAATTGAAGTTTGTGATTTTCAGTTCATCGGAAGCCATTGCATCGGAATGGATTTCTTGATGAGCCAGCTGATGGCGCAGGGTATTCGTTCCAAAGCGTTTTTCGTGGGATCGACATCCGGTTTGAATTCAATTCGTCAGTTTCACGGTCACGTCGCGGGAATCCATCTTCTTGATTCGGAAAGTGGGGAGTACAACCTGCCCTATCTGTGTGATTCCCTCCGACTGGTTCGTGGCTACCGACGAACGCAAGGGCTGATCGTAAGGAAAGACGATTCTCGCGTTCCTGATTCGATCGCAAACGAAGAAATGGGTCATTGGATTTCGGAAAATCCGCAACGGATGATGGTGAATCGAAATATCGGAAGTGGGACACGGATTTTGATTGACCGTCTCTTGTCGAACCAGAAGCCCCCCGGGTTTGCTAATTGTGTCAACAATCATCACGCTTCCGTGGCAGCCGTTGCCCAAGGACGTGCGGATTGGGGTGTCGCCATCGAGGCGGCGGCCGGAAAAGTCGACAATGTCCGATTTATTCCACTTGCCGATGAGTGTTACGACTTTGTATACCACAGGCAACTCGAGGGGCATCAATCGATTGCCAAGTTCCTGGAATTGCTTCAGGACAAGGAGATACGCGAACAGCTCGAGCGCCTCGGATGTTATGAATGGAAGGCTCATGACTGAATCAGTAAGTTTGCAAGATCGTTTCGCGCCGAATTTAATGTGCTTTGGGTGTGGTCCGAAAAACGAACACGGACTCCAACTCAAGAGTTTTGAAGAGGGCGAGTTGATCGTCGCAGAATGGAACGGCCAACCGTATCATCAAGCCTTTGAGGGAATGCTCAACGGCGGAATTATTGGTTCGCTGCTTGATTGCCATTGCAACTGGGCCGGATGCATTCGCTTGATGAAGGAGCAAGGTGCTGCGACTCCGCCATGTTGCGTGACGGCCGAATATACGATCAAGCTTCATCATCCCACTCCAATCGCTGAACCGGTGAAGCTTCGTTCCTGGGCGGAGAAGGCAAAAGGGCGATTGGCAATCGTCAAAGGCGAGATGTGGAGTGGCGAGATATTGACGGCCGAATGCGAGGGCGTATTTGTGGCGGTCAAGCCGGGGCACCCGGCGTATCACCGCTGGTAAAATGGCGCGTTTTGCAGTGCTTGTTCTGTCCTCTTCTTTCTTGGTGCGGTGATCAATTCTCGATGGATTGTCGCCTGGCCACGTTGAGTGGTTGGCGCAAAAGTTCGTTAACGGGTTAACATTTTTTTCCCCCGTGATGGACTTGGGCCATCAAAAGGTTCACAATCGAGCCAGCGAGCGTTTTCGAAATCTTGAATTGAGGAATCAACGAAATGAAATTGAGTTCATTCATCTTCGCGAGTGGATTTTCTGTCGTCCTGGTTTTCACGACGTGCATTTTTTCCTTTGCGCAGGAAGCAAAAACCGAGAAAGCGAAAAATGAAACCATGTCGGTTTACACGAAAGCTTCTGGCGTCGTCGAGTCGACGAAGATGCACCCGGTTAAGCTCGATTTCAAAGTCTGGAAGACAAACTCCATCGATTTTGTTCTTCCTGAGGGTACAGAAGTCAAAGAAGGCGACAGCATTCTGAGATTTGAAACCAAGAAATACGAAAAAGCTCTCGACGAAGCCAAGCTCGCTTATCGGTCCGCGGTTCTTGATTTTCAGGACGCAGAACTATCATTGGAGCTCATTGAAAAAACATTCCGAATGGAAATGGAGCAGACGACTCGTGCGTTGGCCCAGGCCAACGAAGACTACGAGCACTACCTGAAAGTTGAGATTCCGCAACGAACGCGAATGGCAGAATACTCGCTGAACAGTAGCAAGTGGAGTTTGGAAAACTCGGAAGAAGAGTACAACCAGTTGAAAAAAATGTACGAAGAGGACGAGTTGACCGAGGAGTCCGAGTTGATCGTACTGAAACGTGCCAAGCGAGACGTCGATACGTCCAAGATGTTCTATGAAAACGCAAAGACTCGATTCGCACACAACAAGGAAGTGGTCTACCCTCGAGCCGATTTGGCGCGAAAGGAAGCGATGGAGAAAACCAAGCTGTCGCACAAGAAAACCGTCGTCGCGTTAGAGGCCAAGCGAGAACGAGCGCAAATTGCTTTTCAAAAAGCCAAGAACGCTCTGGAGAAATCCAAGAAGAACCTTGGCGACTTGCAGGCGGACGGTAAAAGACTGAATGTCAAAGCGACCGCAAGCGGCATTCTTTACTACGGAAAATGCACGAATGGAAAATGGACCAGCGGCGCGGGAACGCCAAGCCGCGGCCTGGAAAAGGGTAAGGCGATTGCCGGCAATCAAACGGTTGTGACCATTGTTGATCCCGGCAAATTGCAACTGCGAATGTCACTCGACGAGTCGGCCATTGGTAAAGTGCAACTGGAAATGAAAGGTGTCGCGATTCCCAAAACCAACTCCTCGGCTCGAATTCCTCTCGCGATCTCAAAGTTCAGTCGAATTCCTTACATGGAAGGCAAGTTCTATTGCGTTGGCGATCTGGAATTTGACAATGCGGACTCCCGCGTTTTGCCGGGAATGAGTTGCCAGATTGTATTGCGGACTTACCACCAGCCTGAATGCGTTACCGTGTCCAAAACGAGCGTGTTCACGGACGACGAGGGACTGACGCATTACGTTTTGGTGAGCGAGAAAGATAAGGATCCAGTCCGCACCCAAGTCGTGGTTGGTGAGTCTTCAGGCGATCGTATTGAAATCAAGTCGGGACTGTCGGAAGGCGTTTCAATCCTCAAGAAGAAACCGTAGGTCGATTCGGTTTGCGTTCTCAGATCTCGCCCGCTCGACAGATGATGGAGAAGACCATGAGCCTGTTTGGATTCGAAAAACAAAACAGCACGAAAGATTCGACTCGTCGCAATCCGTGGTTGCGGCTCGTTGTTGCTTTCGCGGTTTGTATTGGCTTGTTTCTTTGGCTGCCTGTCGTCGGCGCCAACGGTCAGGATTCCAGTGGGAAGGCGCAGGATCCAAAACAGGAAAAATCGGATAACCCCGATGAGAAAATTGCGCGCCCCAAGGTGTTTGACGCGCCAATGGATTTCTCCAAGCCGCCAGAAATTGGCGAGATCAAAGGCCCGACCGAGGCTGAAATTCGGGTGGCAATCGATCGCGGTGTGCAGTTTCTGTTGAAGACCCAAAACAAAGATGGGAGTTGGGGTTCGCACGTCACCCGACGGGATTTTGAGATTTTCGCGCCAATCCCCGGGGCCCACCATGCATTTCGAGCGGCGACCACATCGCTTTGTGTTTCGGCGATGCTGGAAAACCGTGCTGACGATTCCGAGTGTCGTGTCGCAATCAAAAAGGCCTTGGACTTCATGTTAGAGAAACTTCCCAAGCTTAAGCGAGCAACGGGCGATGCCATCTACAACGTTTGGGGCCACGCCTACGCGATCCAGGCACTTGTTCGTCTTCGAAAATGGGAGCATGTGGATGACGCGACCAAGAAAAAGATTGACGACTTGATCAAGCAACAACTGGATATGCTTTATCGCTACGAGAGCATTGACGGTGGATGGGGCTATTACGACTTCAATGCTCAGACTCGGAAACCTTCAGGAAGTTCAATCTCATTCGTCAATGCAACGGTTTTGGTTGCCATGTACGAGGCCAAACAGGCTGGGATTGAACCCAAGGAAAAAATCGTCAAGCGTGCCATTGCCGCCATCAAACGCCAACAGAAGAAAGACTTTACCTACCTGTATGGTGAATACCTGAAAAACGTACCAATGATGGGAATCAATCGGCCGGGCGGAAGTTTGGGACGAAGCCAGGCATGCAATATTGCGCTGAGAATGTGGGAAGATAAAAAGCAGATCACTGACAACGTTATCAAGCATTGGCTTTACCGGCTTTACGTGCGAAATGGCTGGTTGAGCATGGGGCGCAAGCGACCGGTTCCCCACGAGTCATGGATGGCCGTTGCCGGTTATTTCTATTTTTATGGGCACTATTATGCCGGATTGAATGTCGATGCCTTGCCTCAAGATGATCGGGCTCCCTACCAGGCCATGCTCGCAAAGATCATGCTTCGTCATCAGGAAAAGAATGGCTGCTGGTGGGATTACACTCTTTATAGTTACCACCAGCAATACGGGACCGCGTACGCGCTAATGACGCTTGAGCGTTGTTTGCCTGACAAGAAAGAAAGCGACGACAAGGGCGCCAGCAACGAAAACGCTGGCGGCAAAAAATAGTCGAAACGATATTCCCTATCTAGTTTTCGCGTTTGAAGATCATCGCGGGACTATCGACCGGCACGGCTGGGCGAATCATGATTTGATTTTGGTCGATGATTCGGATTTGCATTTTCTCGACATCCGGTTCGTCGCCGCCGTGGAACCTTTTGAAGTCGACCGTCATCTGGATTTGGTTTTTGATCAACGACTTTTCGGTGATCTCATATTCTCCTTCGGACTCCAGGTCGTTCTCATTCGATTCGACATTCACCGAGCCGTCTTTTTCAAAGTTAATGATAATTCCCGGCGATACTTCATTCAGTTCTTCGACTTTCTTGATTTGCTCCTCGTCCGCTTCTTCATGCGTTTCGATGTATTTGATCGAAGCATCGATATCCAGCGACCAGCTACCCACGAGTAATTTCTCAGCATTCTTCGGGTCGAGTTTGGTCGACTTGTCGCCACGGGACTGATCGCGATCGAATATCAGGGATGGTTCATCCCGATTGCCCTGGTTGGGCCGGGCGACCAGTTTGTGGCCGTCGATGAAGCCGATGAAAAGTTGGCGTTGCGGATTGTCATCGAGAATGAGGGTGACCCAGGCTTCCGAAGGTTTTTTGATCTCGAGCGAGGGATCGTTGAGTTCGTCCGTGGTTGGAAAACGGAATTTATGCTTGCGACTGTTTTTGTGATCTTTCAATTCGAGCGTTCCGGCATTGGAGACGACCAATTGAATTCCGCGTTCACAAAATGTGTTGGCGTCGCGCCTGGCTTTGTCCGAGAATTCTTTATTGTCTTTAAGCAACTGGTTCGTATCGTTTTTGCTGACGGTCCAGGTGCCGATAATCCGCTCCTCGACTTTGACTTTCCATTTTTGGTTTTTCGGAGGTGAGTCTTGCCGTTTTTGAGTGTCGCCACCCCCCATGGTATCAAGCGGTTTCACGACAATGACAATGCCCGACGTGTCGATCACAAGCCGGCCGTCCTTAAGGACCTCGACCGTTACCTCTTGGCCATCCGCCTGCATGGTAACGGTTTGATTCTCCACATCGTATTCGGGATCGGTCCAAGTTGATTTGTGAACCTTGCCGTCCGCCTGGCGAAATTCCGTGTTGCCATCTTCGAGGAACTCGAACGTTGCTTCTTCCCATGATTTCATGAGGGATTCAGTGAAACTCTCGCCCAAACCACGTTCGTCGGATTCGGCAAATCGTGTTTTGGTTTCTTCGATGTCGATTTCGAACTTCTTGAAAATTGCTTTCTTGAGCTGCTTTTCACTTTTCGATTGAGCCGCAAGTTCTGGTCCAGCGATCGTTGCAATAAGGACAAGAAAGACGGGAAGCGAGAAGCGAAACATGCGAAGATTCCTCAAGAAAGGTTCCGTAGCGGGTGTGATATTCGGGCACAAAAAAAGCCCTCTTCGATATGAAAAGGGCTTGGGTGTTTTCAAGTTCTATTTGTCTTTGTCTTTGTCTTTTGCTTGTCGTTTGAAGCAAATGGTTGGGCCGCCATCATCGAGATCGGTCATCTTAATGTGCTTCTTGCTGACTTCGATTGAGAAATTTTTCTCTTCGCCTTCGCTGGTTTCTGTGTAAACCTCAAGCACATAAACGTCTTTCTTTTTCTTGGCTTTTTTTACTTCCCAGTCGCCACTCATTTCCTGACCGGACATCGAAACTTCAAACGTGTTGTCTTTCTTGAAGTTAACAGAGATCTGTCCGACCGTTTCCAAAACCATGTTGACCAGATTCTCGTCGAATTCTTCGCCTTCTTTTTCCATTCCCTTGGCGGTCATTTCTTTGTCGCCCTTGAAATTGCCGACGAGTGCCGCCGAACCTTTTTCAATGACTTTGTCGTCCTTCTTCTCCTCCTGGGCCATTGCGACGTTTGCCAGGAACGCAATTGCCAGCGGAATGATGAATAGTTTTTGCAGTTTGGGCATGGTAGTAATTCCAAAATAAAAAGTTGATCTGATTACACGAATGTTCTAACGCATTCGAACGGTCAAAACAATGATTTCCGTTGCTCGGCTCTGCCGGAATTGGGCAAAGGATCGGGCAGGAGCCGGTCGAATCTGGGTCATTCGCAAGCGGTGAAACGCTATCGCCGAAATTATCTTGGAAAACGGGATTTTCTGACAATCAGCGCTCGACCTCGGCTCAGGATTTGGTGGCCGTGATCAATAGTACATAACGGAAACGTTTCTGATTCGGAAATAGAAGCTGCGAATCGGCCGTCATTCCTGCGGCGTCGAAATGTTTCTTGATATCGGGCCAAAGGAACGTCAGGTAAAACATGATGAACTTCGGTTTGATCATCAGATTTCGAACGTGCATGGCGGCATTGAATCCACGTGCCATCCAGTAGGCGGGCGACCACATCGGTAGCATCGGTGTGGTCACAAAGACAAACCTGCCGCCAGGCTTAAGCGATTCACTGACGCGTTGGATAAAGTCCTTTTCCTGTTTGGGAAGGATGTGTCCGAACGCGCCGAAGCTGACCGCCATGTCAAATTCCGCGTCGTAACGAGGTTGCATGACATCCCCGAAGTCCATGTCGAAGGTCTGTTGTTCACGGTCTCGTTTCAAGTTTTTTCGCGCTTGCTCAATCATACCCTGGCTGAAGTCGATTCCCTGAACGTGAGAAAAACCCAGGTTGAGCAACATCTGCATTCCGGCGCCGGTGCCACAACAAAAGTCCACCGCGCGCTGAGATGAATAGTCGGATCCGGACAGGTGCTCGCGAACCGCGTCCAAAACGAAAGCGGGAGTTCGAAACGGAGTGAAATCGAATTTCGGTGCTAACAGGTCGTAACCGCGCTCCGTCGAAGAAAGAGCTTGACGCGCAAGCTCAAAAAAAGTTGGCCCCTTGGGGTGAAACATGATTTCCTTTCTAGCCCGCCGGTTCATCGATCATCTTGGTTTCGCCAATTTTTCGCATGACTTTACCAAAGTGAAAACCAATCATTGTCCCATAGGCCAATAGGAAAAACGCGTGGCAGCATCCATAGACGGCGCTGGCAATACAGGTCAAATTGAATAGTTCAATCGTTCGGAAGATGATCATGAACACGCCGATGATGGCGAGGAGCCCGTAGAAAATAAACCAGTGTTGCATCGCCGCTCCGTAGGTACTCATGACTTTCGGCGAATAGATCTTGTAGAACTCCTGATTCTTCAACGCCGACATCATGAGCGGCGGTCCGATCAGGAGGCGGGTTGCGAAAAAGAAAAAGGGCCCGGCGTAGTCGAGGCCGGCAAGGCTGAGTGCTGACCACAAAAAGAAACCGGGGATGCAGGAAATGATGTTTGCAAACCCGACGTTGAGTAGTTGGCTAAACATTTCTGTCAGATTGAATTCCGGCCATTCAGCGGCTTCCTTTTTCTGATATAGTCCCGAAAGCATCGCGTTGTAGATGATGATTCCTTCGAACACGAACGCGACGAACCACATGAAAACCCCAAGGGCCCACGGAAAGTAGGACGCCAAGACAATGGCCGGGGTTTCTGATTCCGCAAACGAACGACCCAAAGAAGCAAGGCCCAGGCCAACGGCCAGGAATCCAGCAAACACGCAAACCACCAAAAGCCCGTCGAGGTTTTGGAACGTTACCTTGAAAGACTTGACCCAGCCCTGCAATTCCTGGCTCACGTCCATCGCGTCTTTTTCCGGCGATTCCGATTTGTCACTTGAATCGTTCGTTTCCGATTCGTTGTGAACGGGTAGCTTGTTGCCTTTGACTTCCGGTTCTGTATCCGGGGTGGATTGGGGCAAAGGCGCCAGGAGATCGGCTCCAGGACTGGTTGGTGTTGACGAATCGCCCTGTTCGAGCGGGCTGGAAGAAGCACGTGGATTCGCCGAAGTCGATTTTTCATCCAGCGGTCGAATCATCGGTGAATCCGCAGAATGGGTCGGCGACACCAAAGGGTTGGCGGCGTTGCCGGGCCCTTGCGGTGGATCGTCATCGTCCAAAGGCAACAAGTCATAACCATCATCGGCCGGTTCATTCGGGCCGCCTGCTCCTGGCTGCACGGGGTCGGCTGCCATCGGCTCGGAATCCGGAGACGGGTTGGCTTCCACGGGTGGTTGGTCCGGAAGATTCTCGTGTTCCACCGGTGCAGCAGTCAAAGGCGTATCGGTCGTCCGATGGAACAACTCGGTTTCAATCGGATGAACCGGGTGGTCGGTTTGCTGGGCAACGCTATCCGTCGGATTGGCCAAAGGCTGGTTCGAAACTGGCTGGTTCGAAAGAGGCTGGTCGTTGGGGCCGGTTGGTTCGGGGCCGGTAAGTGGACTCAGATCGGGTGCATTTGGCAAAGGCTGGTAGGGTGAAAGAAGGTCCTGATCAAGCGGCGCCAGGCCATACTCTTCATTGACGTTGTAGTCGATCTTGGGCTTGAGCGATTGGTCCGTTCCGTCCGAGTCCCGGTCCTCGACCTGGAACGTCATTTCCTGAGGGGTTTGCTTGGCAGATTCGAGCTCATTGTTTTTGCCGTCCCACTCTTCTTCCTTTGGGATATCGACCATGGAAAAACAGTCTTCGCATTTGACCTGGGCACCCGCCCTTGAACGCTGGGCATAGACGCGCGACTCGCAAACGGGGCAAATCACCGAGATCATGTCGGAACCATAGTCGCCTTCAACGCCATCGATGCGAATCTTGGGTTCCTGCTGAGTCGAAAAAGGGTCGGCGTGCTTTGGCGCCTCGCCAAGCGGACTTGTTGGCGGTTGGATCGGTTCGTCCAAAGGAATCAATTCGTCGAACTCGCCGGGCTGAGGATCCGTTGGAATCGAGGATAAATCGAACTCGGACAGATCGACAGGGGAACTTGGCTCGATTGAGTTGTCGGATACGGATTCGCCCGAGGGAGCCAAGGAATCGGGTGTCGGGATTGCTGGAGAGTCCCCCGCGCCAGACGATTCATTCGAAGCCGCCATCTCCAAACCTGGTGAATCGATTTCCAGACTTGGTGAATCGATTTCCAGACCTGGTGAATCGGCTGCTTCCACCTCATCTTCAAAAGGCAGAACTTCGTGATCTTGATAAGGATTCGAATCGGGAATGCCGGCGCCAGTCGTTTCACTGGCGTTGGAATTTGGCTCATCGAATTCCTGCTTTTCATCAAAAATGTCGGAGAACAAATCATCCGCGGAGGATTTGATTCCAGGCACCGTGATCTTGCTGGAACAACGGGGGCAATCGATCTGCAGACCGGCTTGGTCGTTTGGCACATTGACCTGAACGGAACACTGAGGGCAAATAAATTCCAGGAAATCGCTCACGCAAATGCTCTTTGAGTTGTTGGAACTCGGGGTTTCTTCGTGAATTCAGTTGCCCCGACCTTGGCTACTGGTTGTTCGTATCGTGGGAGAAATGATTCTCATAAAAACGGGCGGGTGTCGCCGAACCATCAACTTCCCCATTTCCATTATACGCCGCGGCAAATGCGCGTCATGCCAGATCTGGCGAGCGAACTCAATTTCCGAGCGTTTTCGAGAGGTCCCGCGTACGGATGAGTATTCTTAAAGGTCCGAATCGCTACAGCTTAACTGGTACACGGTTACCCGCGCTTCGAAGAATTTACCGATCCAGTAAACTTGGTTAGGAAACTGGTCGCAGATCGGTTCAAACAATAGCTTCTTCCTGATTTGAAACGCGGGCTATGAAACTCGTCAAAGTTGCCGCAGGCACGCTCAACCAGACTCCGCTCGATTGGGACAATAATTTTGGAAACATTGTTTCGGCGATCGAGTCCGCCCGCAAACAAGGTGCGTCGATCCTCTGTTTGCCTGAACTTTGCATTACCGGTTACGGTTGCGAAGACGCATTCATGAGTCCCGGAATCCAGGCCACCGCGCAGGACTTATTGCTTCAGCTTTGCGACAAAACGGAGGGACTCGTTGTCTCGGTCGGGCTTCCAATGATGCATGCCGGAGGTCTGTTCAACACCGCGTGCTTGATCGTCAATGGGCGAGTCGCGGGATTTGTCGCCAAGCAACACTTGGCCGGTGATGGGATCCATTATGAGCCTCGCTGGTTCAAGCGTTGGCCCGAAGGGGTTCAAGCCGAGGTTGAGTTTAACGGCCAAGCTTATCCACTCGGGGACTATCTGTTTGATATCGGGGGAGTGCGAATTGGATTTGAGGTTTGCGAAGACGCCTGGGTCGGAACTCGCCCCGGCTCGAGTTTGGCTTCGCGAGGCGCCGATCTATTGCTCAATCCCAGCGCAAGCCATTTCGCGTTTGGAAAGCATGAGGTTCGAAAGCGATTCGTCCTTGAAGGCTCCCGCGCATTCCAAGTCACATACGTTTATGCCAATCTCGTCGGTAACGAATCGGGAAGGGCGATTTTTGATGGCGATGCGATGATCGCTACGGGCGGCGAGCTCGTTCAAATCGCACCCCGTTTTACTTTCGAAACTGCGTTGGTGACGTCGGCGGTTGTTGATATCGATGCGACCCGAGTGACTCGGGCGAGAACCGGAAGTTTTGAACCCGATGTCGACGGCGACGAGAGTGATGTGATTCCGGTCCCCTTTGTATTTCCTGACATCGGGATGGAAAAAAGCGAACTGGTACGGGAGCCTTGGGAGGCATCGACCGATATCAAGGAAGAAGAATTTACGCGGGCTGTGACGTTGGGTTTGTTCGACTATGTTCGCAAAAGTCGCTCGCGGGGTGTGGTCGTTTCCCTGAGCGGTGGAGCCGATTCGGCGGCTGTGGTGGTGCTTTCGGCGATGATGTTTCGGTTCGCGGAAAAATCGATCGGCCTGGACGGGATGCGATCCCGTTTTGGCTATGTTTCCGAGGCGAATAACTGGGAGAGCCTGCAAGACTTTTGTCGTTCGATGATCACGACCGTCTATCAGGCGACAAAAAACAGCTCCCAGGTCACGCGGGATGCGGCGCGTCAGGTTGCGGACGCTATCCATTCCAAGCACCTTGAGTTTGACGTGGATTCGCTTGTCAATGATTACGTTCAAATGGTTTCGGATGCTATTCAGAGACCTTTGACTTGGGAGAGGGATGACATTGCACTTCAAAATATTCAGGCACGGGTTCGGTCCCCGGGTGTATGGATGTTGGCCAATCTGTTTGGGGCCCTTTTGTTGAGTACCAGCAATCGCAGTGAAGCTGCCGTCGGTTACGCGACGATGGACGGTGACACGAGCGGTGGCCTTTCTCCAATCGCAGGAATCGACAAGGCGTTTTTGAGGCAATGGTTGAAATGGATGGAAGCAACAGGGCCGGCCGGCCTGGCTCCTATTTCGGCGTTGAATGCCGTCAATGTGCAACAGCCGACCGCTGAGTTGCGGCCTTCGGATCAGAATCAAACGGATGAGTCGGACTTGATGCCCTACCCCATTCTGGACTTCATCGAACGACTCGCCATACGTGACAAGTTGACTCCGGCGGAAGTGCTGAAGCACCTCCAGGTGGAGTATCCGGATCATTCTCGTGAGCAGATGTTATCCTGGATCAATCGATTCTTTCGACTGTGGTCGCGTAACCAATGGAAGCGCGAACGTTACGCGCCCTCATTTCACCTTGACGACGAAAACCTCGATCCCAAAACCTGGTGCCGTTTTCCGATTCTGTCCGGCGGGTTTGAGAAAGAACTGCGAGAACTTAACCAGTCGAATCAATAGCCGGCTGCCTGGCCATCTTTTCGTGACTCGCTGGCTCCGTAGTAGACCCCGTTTTTTGCATCGAACATGATTGCCTGATATCCGCCGTAGGGTCCGTTGGCGAACTGAATCTTGTGGCCGCGTCCCATCAACGCCCGAATGACTTCGTAGTCGAAACCCGACTCCATGTTGACCACGCCGCCGTCGGTCATGACTTGACCGGTCGGTTGGGACGAGCCGCTGTGAATCAATCGCGGCGCATCACCGGCTTCCTGGATGTTCATCTTGAAATCAACCATGTTCATGACGATTTGCGCGTGCGCCTGAGGTTGAGTCGCTCCGCCCATCACGCCGAAACTCATGAATGGCTTTCCATCCTTCGTGATAAACGCAGGGATGATCGTGTGGAACGGCCGTTTTCCCGGGGCGTAGGTGTTGAATTGACCCGGGCGCATGTCAAACAATTCGCCTCGATCTTGAAAACAGAAACCTAGGCCCGGTGGGCACATTCCAGAGCCCATCCCACGATAGTTGCTTTGAATCAGTGAGACCATGTTCCGGTCTTTGTCCGCAACCGTCAAATAAATCGTATCCCCGTGGTTGAGCGCGGGATTGCCGGGGCGAACGGAGCGAGCGGCTCGGGTGGGGCGAATCCGCTTTCTTTGCTGGTTGGCATATTCCTTGGAGATGAGTTCGGCAACGGGAATCTTGTTGAAAGCAGGATCCGCGTAAAACTTGGCTCGGTCGGCAAAGGCCAGCTTTTTGGCTTCCAGGAAAAAGTGAAGGTGGTCAGCGCTGCCAAACCCGAACTTGCCGACGTCATAGCCTTCCATCACATTCAGAATTTGAAGTGCGGCGATCCCTTGGCCGTTCGGTGGCAACTCCCAAACATCGTAGCCTCGGTAGTTGGTTGAAACTGGCTCCACCCATTCGCTTTTGTGCGTCGAAAAATCTTCATAGGTCAGATAGCCACCGTTTTCTTTCATGAACTTGGCCATGACTTTTGCGAACTCGCCTTTGTAAAAGACGTCCCGCCCATCTTTGCCCAAACGTTCAAGCGTGTTTGCGAGCATCGGGTTCTTGAAAATCTCTCCCTTGGCAGGAGCCTTGCCGCCCGGCAAAAACGTTTCTCGAAAACCCGGGTAACGGGCCAGGAAACGACTCCGGGCCCAGTAGTACGCGATCAACTCGGAAACGGGAAAGCCCTCTCGCGCATAACCAACGGCCGGTGACAAAACTTCGTCCATCGGTAGCTTGCCGAACTTCTTGTGCAATTCAAACCAGCCGTCAACGCAGCCAGGAACACTGACCGGCAGCGGACCCAGCGAAGGAATCGACTCCCGGTTTTGGTCCTTCAAGATCTGTTTTAGCTGTTCATAGCTCAGTCCTTTGGGAGACCTGCCGCTGGCATTCAGTCCGTAGAGCTTTTGGGTTTTCGCGTCCCATACGATTGCGAATAGATCGCCACCAATTCCATTTCCTGTCGGCTCCATCAATCCAAGGGTTGCGTTCGCCGCGATGGCGGCGTCCACCGCAGAACCGCCCTTTTTCAAGATGTCCAAAGCAACTTGTGTCGCAAGGGGTTGGCTCGTCGCGGCCATTCCGTTTCTCGCGATGACTTCCGAACGCGTTGCGAAGGATTTTCCCGTGATCCGGTCTTGAGCATCGGCGCATTGTCCGAACGAACAGATCACAATCAAGGCAAATGCGAGGCAAGTTGGACGAGTCATGAATGAAGTCCTAAAAAATATTCCGGGGAGAACAGGGTTATTTTGTTTCAAGATTTGCCGGCTTGATAATGGCGGCCATCACGGCCCCGGCAAGGAGCCATGCTCCAATATGATAAATGCAATGCCAGACAGTTACACCACAAGATCGAAACCACCAGATCGATTCACCACTGTCAATCCAAATTGTCGCAAACAGGCCGATCATGAATACGAAAAACAATCGGTGAGAATAACAACAAAAAGAATTTCGTAGCATGCTCAGCAAAACCCCCAGGATTGCCGCACTGGCGAATCCATGCACGAATGCCTGGAGGAAGGTAACCGGCGGCATCGGCGGCACGCCCTTGGGAACGATGCTGATCATGTAGAAGGCCTGGGACTCAATTCGCTCCATCGACTCTTCCGTGGATTCCCCCTCGTAAGGTCGCATTCGCGGATTCAAATAGGTCCCCCGATCAAGCCCAGCAAGCGTTTTGTCAAATTGGTCCAACTGGCTTTGCTTGAGATTCTTATACGTAAAAGATGGATGCGGGATCACGGTCCAATAAAGAAAACCCCAAAAGAAAATTGCAACCGAAGCCAATGCGCTCGCAATCAAGACGCGGACGGGTTGAATATTCACATCACTCTCCCTTTGCCAAACGTTCGGGCTCAAACAGCAACTATGATTTTGTGCGACCGGGATCCTGGGGACAACCAATCCGTTGGCAATCGAAATAGGCTGGCCAGGCGAAATTCCGGTTTCCAGATTTAGACCTTGGCCTTCTTGCCAATCACGCGCTGTCGGGCCTTTTCAAACTCCACAGAGATTCTTTGGTGGAGAAGTTCGAGAATTCCGTCATCATCCAAATCGCCATACTCGTCAAACATAATCGGCTCACCGACCGAAACGACAATCTTGGAAGGGCGCGGGAATTTGCCGCCACGCGGCCAGCTTTGAAACGCACCGTCGATTCCAACCGGGACAAGCGGGACCTTGGTTCGGCGGGCAATCACCAGAAATCCGGGCTGCAGTTTTTTTAGTTCACCATCGGAAGTTCGAGTCCCTTCCGGAAAAATCAGGACCATCTCCTCGCGTTTGAGACGTTTCATGGTCTCCTTGATACCGGCGATTCCCATCCCCTGTTTGTCCAGCGGAATGGCATCCAGAAACTCGATGATCCAGCGAAGCAGAAATGACTTGAAAAGCGTTTTGCGAGCAAGGTAGTTAAGTCGCCTCGGACAACAATGTCCGACCAGTGGTGGGTCCAGGTTGCTCTGGTGATTACTGCAAACGAGAGCCCCGCCCGATTTCGGGAAGTTGTTTCGGTTGAGCGCGCGGAATCGAAAGTAGGCAAAGAACGAAACGCGCATCAAGAATTGAATGATTCGATAGCCGACGCGTTTCGTAAGCGTTCGCTTGAAGGGTTTCTTCGCCTTCTTTGTCCCGGTTGTTATTTCGGAGCTGGATTCCGAATTGTTTTCGTTGCTCATTCTTTGGGTAGGCCTAATCGGTCTCTCGCGATTTCTTCCAATCGGTCGACGACCTCATCAAGTTCCATGCCATCGGATACGACTTCAATCGCATCATCGGCTTTGAATAATCGTCCAACGGGACGTGTTTCATCGCGTTGGTCGCGATCGATCTGCTGTTTGAGGATTTCCGTTTCCGTCACGACTTCGCCGTTGAGGTTGAGGTCTCGGGTTCGTCGTTTCGCGCGTTCTTCGGCGGAAGCCGTCAAGAAAATCTTGCATCTTGAATCGGGAAACACTTCGGTCCCTTGATCGCGACCTTCACATACATAGTTACCTTCTTTGGCGATTTCGCGTTGCTGCTGGACCAGCTTGTCGCGAACGTAAACTTCGTCAGCGATAACGGAAACCCGAGCGGTGACATGCGGTTGCCGAATGACTGTCGTGACGTCAAATCCGTTGATCCGAATTTTTTTCTCGTCAATTTCGATCTCGAGTTGATCGATCATATTCCGAAATTTTTCGGAACTCATCGATTCGATTTCCTCGGTGATGGAAAGCCAGGCGATCGCGCGATACATAGCGCCCGTGTCGAGGAACCGGAATCCCAATCGCTGCGCCAGCATTTTTGCAACCGAACTTTTTCCGGCCCCAGCGGGACCATCAATCGTGATGATCATGCTTTCCAAAATAACTCGACTTGAAAGTAATCGTTGGCACCAAAATCAAATACGCCTTTCCCCTTGTCAACCTTGCCATCGGTTTCAACTTGGCGATTAAAGTTGGTGCGGTGACATCGGATCACGTCATAAGGGGCTGTGATCTGGAGTGTGCCCGAGCGCCCTTTGCACTCAAGGATTCGAATTCGAGCTCCAATGCATTCGCCCTGATCGTTGGAAATGGCCTCCCAGTCGGTCGCCATCACAGAACGCTGATCAAAATGGAAAAGGAATGCAGATTTGGAATCGCCTGCGGGGCATTCAACTGTCGCACAGGAAGTTGCAAAGTCGGCCGCTTGTTGATTCGGGTTTTCGATACCGACGCCAATCCCATAGCGAAAACGTTGGCGGGATTCACCACTGACGATCAGGAGCGAGTCCAACTTGCGATATCCAACGCGGCGATGATATGGAAGCCCGTTTGTCAGAAGGGTGATCCGGCTGCTGGCATCGTCGATCTCAATAAACTGGGGGGCTTCGAACTTGTTTTCGCTAACCGGATTTCGCGTGTCATTGACGCTGCGATAAAGTGTGGCCGATTCGTTTGGCCAGGCAAATCGGAGGCAATAGTAACTGTTCCAGGGATCATTGCGGGGTGCTTTTTGCGGGCTGAGTTCGACATCGCATTCAATCACTCGCTTACCACGTATCAGCCGAAACGTCTGTTGAAACTCAGCGAGAACTTCCCCGTCGTTGTCACCGCTCATGATTTTTCCACGGGCCTGGATCGCCGCTGAGACCGAACCATTCTCAATCACTTTCACTGAATCGGCCTTCATTATCGAATAAACGGTCGATGCGCCACCGCGGCTTTGTCGAGCCGCTCGTTGTCGGATCGCCAACTGCTGGGAAAAGACGTTACCGCGTTGACCATAAAGATGAATGCTGCGAAGCGCGCCCGACGCTTCATCCAGGGTCAGCTCGAGGAACTCATTTCGAAGCGTAAGATCCTCCACCAAGGGAACCTGTCTTTTGGCTCGTACTTTCGAAACGAAATTTCCGGGCGGAATCGAGACGAACCCCATCGCTGGAACGTCGACAACCAGTTCGCGAGACGATTGACAAGCCGCGAAGACGGGCTCGACGCTCGTGTCCAAGTCCAGGTTATTACCGACCTCGATTTTTTGACGGCGAGTGAAGGAGTTGGGGTTCAGCACGACCAAACCGAGCTTGCTCGAATCCTTTCCATTGTTCACTCGGGAAGCCAGTTGCTCGGCAGCGTCCTTTTCAGCTTGGTCGATCGACGTTGCCAATGCCTCAGAAGGCGGCGACTCGACCGAACGATCCAATTCATTGCGGTCAACCTCACCAATCATCGAAGGGGCATCTTGATTCGATTTTCGGGAAACCGCTCGGTTAAGGAATTCGAACGCGCGAGCATTGCGAAAACGATATTCGCGATTCCAATAATCGATCACCTGGGAAATGGAATCGGATTTCTTTCGGATCAGCGATTGGGAGAGGAATGGTGTTTGGTATTGATCGGAGGTGAATTCCTCGCCGAAGCCCGGGTCTTCCACCTGTCCGAAATATTCGTCCAGTGTCACAAACGAGCCAAGCACGTTTCCGAATTGGGCGCAACGCACCAAGTCGTCAAAATAAGAACAGGTTTTTCCCGGCCAGTGGGCAAACATCAGCGACGCGGTATGGGCCGAGTCGAGCGATTCGCCAATGGTTACGCCGAGATTCAAGAATGCGTCTGCCGTTTCCGCCGAAAGCGGGTGACGGCCTGTGGCGTCAATGGTTTCGCCTTCGATGCCGTCCCAGCGTATATTCGGGTGAGAGCCTTCCGGAAAATTTCCTTCGTCCATCGTTGCGTGGATGGCACCTTGAAAGTCGTGTCCGTGAAGAATCACAGGCAGCCGGTTTCCAAGACCAAAACGTCTCCGCGCAAAGACCCGGTTCTTCCGATCGATCAAAGAATCATAGGTGGCCTGGCCGGCGCTAACCTGGTTCAAGAGCGATTCAATCGAAAGCAATTGCGTAGGAAGCTCTTCATGCTGTCCGGAAACAAAACATTTAATGTCCGAATCCGATTTTCGAATGGATTCGAATGTTTCTGGTTTTGAATCCCGAATGGATTCCAGGGTTCGACCGGTCATCAGGTAGTTGCAGACCGACGAGCTCTCGATGGAACTTCGCAACGATTTGCCGGCCGTTGTTTCCGCGACCAATGTCAGATCGATCAGGAACGCGTCCATCGGGTAAAAGCGATTCCGTTCCTCGCAAAGCAAATCAAAACAGGCGGTGAGCTTTTCGTGGCAATCGTCCAGCTTCCCGTCGACCGCGAGTTTCGCCGCGGCCAAAACGAGCTTTGAAAACTGGGCCTCGTCGAGATAGGTCGTGTAGCGAAGCATTCTGGCCATCAATTGCACTTGGAGGTAGGCGTAGCCCAAGGCAAAAAAGTCGTGGATCGCGTTCTGGTCGATTGAATTGGAAAGGCACTCGTCCAACGCAGAGAGGACATCATGCCGCGATACCTGGTCTCGAATCAGGATGGACTTTTGATCGGCCATTCGGTCAGCAAAACCGGTCGGCAGTTGCTCGCTACTGATCGTTGGAACAAAGACGACTGCCGGCTCTTCATCTTCGGGTGGCTCCTCGACACGCTCCCATTGTGGCATTTTGCCACAGTTGGCGACGAGTTCTGGATGCCACATGCAGGTCCAGTTTGCGAGGATGCTTTCGGCATCGTCCCCGGTATGAAAAACCGGAAAGTCTTCGAGGCTGTGGCAGGGCAAAAGAATGTAGCAGTTTTTGATCATTGGAACCGGTGAATTCGGAACGTGATTCGGCCCAAAAACGAACCAAATCTAAGGGATTCACGATAAGGATTGCGTGGGAGGGTGAAAAGGAGCTGAGTAGAAATCAAGTCAAAAAAAGCCATTGGGCGTCACAAAATCGCAAATCGAAATCGGCACAACCGTTAGCCAAATTTGAGCGACTGTTGCATTTCCCTGCGCTGAAAAGTGGTTGCATTAATTATTTTGGATTCCTCGCAGGTTATCGACGAAAGGCCTGCGCCAAAAGTTGACATTAGTCGGAATTCGTCAGTAAATTAGTGATAGAGAAAGATATTCGCTTTTGATCTTGTTACCGCTTCCTGCGAACGAATTCTCTTCCATCAAAGCGATGGCCGAAAACACAAAAATCACGTCGAGGGGGCGTGAGTTTTCATCCGCCACGCGGGGAACAGACCTGGATAAAAAATCGCCGCACAATGGTTGAACCGACTCGGGTTCATCCCAAGGCGACCACTTCCCGGTTCCATCCAACCTAATTCAATCCAAAAAAAATTCATCTCTAATCGGGCTTGGTTATGGCAAACGCAAAAGCAGTCTGGGGAATCGACATTGGGCAGTGCGCTCTGAAAGCGATGCGATGTTCGATCGGCGAAGACGGCGAGACGATCGTCGCAGACAAATATGACTACATTGAGTATCCCAAGATCCTGAGCCAGGCGACGGACGAACAAGTTGAGTTGGTCAAGGAAGCTCTCGAGCAGTTCCTGTCGCGCAACGATGTTCGCGGCGACAACGTGGCCATGTCGGTTCCTGGCCAAGCGGGGCTTTCCCGATTCTTCAAGCCGCCCCCGGTGGATGCCAAGACGCTTCCTGACATCGTCAAATACGAGGTCAAGCAACAGATCCCATTTCCGATCGAGGACGTGATTTGGGACTGGCAACGATTGGGCGGCACGGTCATCGATGACGTGACGGTGGATGCGGAAGTCGGTTTGTTCGCGATGAAGCGGGAAGCCGTTTACCGAGCGCTACAGCCTTTCACCGACCAAAAGATTGAAGTTGACCTGGTCCAGCTTTCTCCCTTGGCCAGCTACAACGTCGTCTGCCACGATATTCTGGAAGGCATTCCTGAGCCTGAGGATATCGATGTCGATAACCCGCCGGAATCGGTTGTCGTTCTTTCAATTGGTACCGATACCACCGACTTGATCGTGACCAATGGCGTTAAGCTTTGGCTGCGGAATATTCCAATTGGCGGTAATCACTTTACTAAGCAGTTGGCGCGTGAGTTGAAACTGACCTATGCCAAAGCGGAATTGCTGAAGCGCAACGCCCGCAAGGCTGAGGATCCGAAAACGGTTTTCCAGGCGATGCGACCCGTCTTCAATGACTTGGTGACCGAAATTCAACGATCGTTGACGTTTTTCCAAAGCATGGAAAAGAACGCAAAGATTGACCGAATCGCATTGTTTGGAAATGCCGCGAAACTGCCGGGCTTGCGTCAGTTCCTGAATCGCCAGCTTGATCTTGATATCGTCAAAATCAGTTCCTTTAAGAATTTGAAGGGATCGGGTGTGGTCGATCAGTCTTCCTTTGAAGACAACATTCTTTCGCTCACGCCAAGTTATGGGCTTTGTATTCAAGGCTTGCGAAAAGCCCGTTTGAATACCAACCTCCTGCCGAATGAATTTGTAACCGAGCGAATGATCCGGGCGAAAAAGCCCTGGATTCTGGCCGCGGTCAGTTCGCTTGCTCTGGCTTTCATGCTGGCTTGGTTCTTTGTCAGTTCCGCCTGGTACAAGGTCCATCCTGACTTTGCGGAAAACAACGTTGCTTGGAGCCAGGTTCAAAGCAAAGTTACCGGGACCAAGAATCGAAGCAGTCAGCTCGTCGACGAAGACAAGAAGCTGAACAAGAAGTTGCAGCAGATTAACGCGATTAACGATGAACTGGTCAGTGCGGCGGACTCCAAGTTTTCCTGGATGGAAATGTTCTCGGTGATCTACCAGTCACTGCCGCGCGACCCGCGAATCAAAACGGATGCCGTTGATCCACGAGATGTGCCATTTGAGGATCGCAAAGAGATCTTCATCGACCATGTGGAAACCAAGTACCTTCCCGATGTTTACAACTGGTATCTGCGGGCAAAACCGATCTATGACAAACAGTTTATGGATCCGGAAACTCAGCGGGCAGCGATGGACGCTGTCAAGACGACCAAGACAGAAAACGACGGCGTCAAGAAAGCCAGCTTCCAGGACATCATGAAACGTTCGATGGCCGCGATTGAAGGAAAAGCGCCAGGCGCAGCGAACAAAGCCAAGAAACGTTCCAAAGATTCGCTCACCGGCCCCGGCTTTATCATTGAAATTCGTGGGCACCATTTCCATAACAGCGACAAAGCTCGTGACGATTACATGCGGGGCTTGGCGTATGTGATGAAGACCTTCCTCAAGAACATGGTCGAAAACGAATTTGATTTCCCCGGGGAGGAAAGCGAGGAAGTTGGTGGTGGTAAGTACAAGATTTCGGATATCGGAATCTACTACCCGACACTGGTGAGCTATGACCGTGAATTGAAGCCCGTCATAATCAATGTGCAGACGGTTAACAAATCGGGAATCGACAAAGCCAACGAAAAGACTTCCGACAAAAGCAAGAAGGCAGCGGAAGGCAATAAAGGTGATTCCAAGGAAGACGATGATTCCAAGAAAGTGACCAATGTTCGGGAAACCGAGGTCCTCAAGGCCAAACGCTTTGATTTTGTCATTCAAATGGCCTGGAAGCCGCGTTCGCCAAGCGAACGCTTCAAAGCCCGCTCGACTCGATTGAAGGATGGTGGCAAGAAATCAGGCTCCAATTCTTCGGATTCGAAATCGGGCGACGCCGACAAGAAAGCAGCCGACAAGAAAGCAGCCGACAAGAAAGCTGCTGAAAAAAAGGCGGCTGACAAAAAGGCGGCTGACAACAAAGTCGACGATAAGAAAGTCGACGACAAGGCTGGCGAGAAAAAGGCAGCCGACGACAAAAAGGATGTCAACAAGTAAGGCTTAGAAGTTTAACCAACAAATCAAATAATTTGATTGGAGATATACCGTGGAACAACTTGCTCCTGTCATCAACTGGATCAAAACAAACCGTTTTTGGATTGGTTGTTTTGTTGCCTCCGTGTTGATGATCGTCATCTACTACTTTGCGGTTGATAGTGCCAACAAGGTGCGGCAACAGCGGGCGTCCGAATACAACGGACTGTTCAAGGATGTCGCGAATGTTCAGGCAACGAACGCGGATGGCGTCAAAGAAGATGTCGCTGAAGGCGGCGAAGTCGTCCGAGCTCACCCCAATCAGTACACGCAAAAGGGGATGGAGGAAAGAATCAAGGAAGCTGAGAAGGCGGCGATTGAGGCTTGGGTGCATCAGTACAACCGCCAACGAGGCTTGCTCATTTTCCCAGAAGCGGAAATCAAAAATGACGACTTCATGGCCAAGGTCAAGGATTTCATACCTGCGGAAAAGGGTAAAAATTACCCGATCGATACCTATGGTGAGCTTCGCGGAATTTACAAGGACATGTTGAACTTGCGAATGACCAACTTGTCAAAGATCGTTGGCACGACATGGATGTTCGAAGAAAAGGCCGAAGAGAAATCAGACGACGAGGGCGACGGCAGTGGCTTGGCGACCCCCGAAGGCGGCGGCGGTGACGCAGTGCCGGATGGCGGCGACGACGGCTCGCTCGATTTGAATGCCGATATCGTCAAGTGGAATGACAAGAACCAGAAGCTTTGGCGGCAAAAGATCACGGACTTTCGTGGTGACCCTCTCAAGAATGACAATGTTCCGACCACCTATGAAATCCTGCTGTTGCAGGAAGACCTGTGGGTTTTCGAAAGTGTTTTGAAGATCATTGCCGGTGTGAACAAAGGCGCCGATGCCAATGACTTGGCGGATGTCAAGGAAATTGACCATATCCTGGTTGGTCGCGAAGCGTACCTGGATATATCCAAGACAGAGATCGCGCTTCCCAATGTGGATCCCGGTGAAAACGAATTGTCCGACGAACTTGCGAAATCGACGACGAAAAAGAAGGATTCGGGATTCGGTAAGATCGGCGGAGCGAAAAAACGAGGAAAGGGCAAAGCCGGCCGTGATGGCGCAGCCAAAGGCGGTGCCGAATTTGACTTCAAAGTCTCACGAGATCCCAGCCACGGTCGCTACGTCGACAATGACTACTATCCGATCATCGCGGAAGATGTTGTCAAAGGCGTGCTTGCAACCAAGTTGACCAACTACGCTTCGTTGACCGTGGCCAAGCGGATTCCTGTTCGCGTTGGCGTGGTGATGAATGAAAAGCAGATTGGTGAATTTTTGGCAGCTTGTGCCAACGCAGAATTGCCTTTTGAGGTTCGCCAGGTGCGAATCAATCGTCACACCCCGGGGGATGGCGAATACATCAAGGGCAACGCCAATGGCGGAGCAGGTGGTAGTGCTCGCGGTAAGAAAGGCAAAAAGGGCATGAGTGCCCCACAAGCCGGCGGCGGAATGAACGCTCCGCAAGCGGGTGGTGGTGCTGGTGCTGCCGTGGGTGGTGACTTTTCCGGTACCGGCGGCGGTGGACGTGACATGGGTTCACGCGGCGGTGGTTCAAGTGGCTCCGCGGATACGCGAACCAACTATGATGTCAGCGTCGAATTCTACGGCATCATCAAGATTTACAATCCAGTCAAATACAACTTGCTTGGTGGAAGTGACCCAAATGCAGCCGCCAAAAAAGCAGATGGAAAGAAAGGCGAGAAGAAAGCTCCCGTCGAAAATAAAGCTCCGAAGGCAAAACCGTAGGGATGCGTTTGTTTTTTGATTCCAATCCAAGAAACCCGATGCTCGAAAATTGAGCAAGCATTATTGGAGAGAATAAAGTGGCTAGCGGATTTAGCAGAAACCCAATTGGACGGCTGATCATCCACCATGTGGAAAAGGTCATACTTGGCGTCGGCGTTGTCGCGATTTTTATCATGCTTTACTTCGGCATGAATACGAAATCCTACAACAAGAAGCCTTCCGAGCTTTCCAAGAACCAACAGGTCGCCGACAACTACATCGCTCAGAATGATAGTTGGGACAAGATCCAAAACCTGCGACTCGCCCGGACCGGAACGCTGGAAGATATTCAGAATTCGGAATCCAACGCGTTGGATCACTCCAAATACCAGTACGGCTATATCTTGAGCACAAGACTGAAGACCCTCGGTCTTCGTATGGATCCGGAATTGAAACCGGTTCAGGATATGATGGCCCAGGTAATGACGGCTCCCATCGTTATTAATGGCGAACACGAAGCTTTCAAGACATTTTTGACGTCCGTCGATTCGGGCTATAAGCCAAAGGACGAAGACGAAGAGGACAGTGGAGACGGCGGCGGTCTCGATGGTAGCGGTCTCGGTGCTGGCGGTACCGGTGGCGACTATGAGACTGGCAATCGTAAGAAGGACGACGAAGAAACAGGTCCCAAAAGCCTTCCGGCTTCGATGCAGGTCGAAATGCCTTTGAACCCCGTCGAGCAATTTTGGAAAAGCCGTGGTTCGAGTTCGGGTAAAACGCCGGTGATTCGTGAATTTGTATGTGTTACCGGTTTGGTGCCTTACGAGTCTCAGTGGAAAGAATTTGACGCAAAACTGCGTGATGCCAAGGGCTGGTACCCGCTTCGCGACCGTCCGAGTTACGAGCACCTCGAAATTCAGCGAAAAGAAGCGGATGGCGAATGGGTCGACATTACGGAAGACTTGAAGTTCGTTCGAGATAATCGTTACGCGAAATACAAATCGGGGCTCGTTCCTGAATTCGTCGACAAGAAGTTTTTGCACCCTGTGTTGAGTCAGCTGATTCCACCACTGCTCAATACGAACTACCGGGATGTCGCAATGCACCCAGGAGTGACGACTCGCGAATTCTTCAAAGACGAGAAAAAGAAGAAAGTCGAAACCAAAGAGAAAACCGACGCCAAAGACGCCTTCGATGTGAAGAAGTCGGATAAGTCGAGCCCATTTTCGAAGAAGGGCGATGGCAAAAAAGGCATCGGCAAGAAATCGACAGCCAAAAAAGGTATGCGAGACGAGGATCCAACCATTCAAGGTGGTTCGGGTGGGGCTCAGGCGCTCCCAGGAATGGGGCAAAGCACGATGGCTTCGATGGACGAGATTCAAAGTGAGTTTCTTCAGGAATTGCCCAGCTCGGAGTACAAGTTGGTCCGTTTCTTTGATCCGACTGTCGAAGTTGGCAAAACGTATCAATACCGGGTGCGAGTTTGGCTAGTCGATCCCAATAATCCAGACAACTCTGTCTACAGCAAGAAGGGTGGAACCAGTGGTGATGGAATGTCTGCTCCTTCAGCTGGAGGCGGAATGGCAGCTCCTTCGGCCGGTGGTGGCGGAAGTGGTGCGGGTGCCGGTATCGGTGGTGATTTCACCGGTGGCAGCCGTGACACGGGAAGCATGAATGCTGACGGCAAGAGCAGTGCTCCTGGACTGGCAGACATTCAATTCCGACCGTTGAAATCTTCGGATCTTGATCCCCGGGTTCGTGATCGAATCAAGGACTGGGAAGACAAGGTGAACAGCAATCCAAAACTGGTTCCTCGCCCGGAATTGCGCAATGCTCGGCCGACGCCTTGGAGCGAACCGACAGCACCTGTTACGGTCAAAAAATCCGATACCAGCTTCGTTGCCGGTGGCGCGAGTCGTCGAGACTATGAAGAAGTTCGCGGGATTGGCTTCTACAAGTCAGATCCATTTGTTTCGATGTTAATCAAAAACATGGATCGCGATTTGGGCGTCGAAATCCCAACCGAACGACGTGTTTGGGCTGGCGACTTGTTGAATTATCGCACCAACACTCGTTTTGTTCATCCTCTCGATTGGACGATTCACCAGCGGAATAACTTGACGGTTGAAAGCAATGCCGTGGTGGTTGGTATCGCTGGAGGCGAGCGACTGAATTTCACGGTCGCCCGAATTGAGAAAGTCAACAAACGGACGCGACCGGTTTATCTGAAGCAGAAGACCAATTTTGCGGTTCCGGCTGACGTTCTCATCATGGATGAGAGTGGGAACTTCCAGGTTCGAAATGAATTGGACGATCGAACGGCTTTCCGCATGGGCAAATACTCACGTTCTGAGGAACTCGACGGCAAGCCGAGAGAAATTGAACCGAAAGATGACGAAGAAGAGGAAGGTGGTCGTCGCGGTCGACGCGGTGGCGGCGGAAGCGACTTCTAGTCGGATTCGAAGTAAAACTCACAAGCCCGGTCAAAATCGACCGGGCTTTTTTTGTGGAGTGCCGGCAAGTGGATTGTGCAAGCAACCCCAAGGTCGAACTCCGGCCCCATTCAATGCTTGCATTTCGATTTCGAGGTCTCCGCGGGCGAATGGAACGGAAGTCTTCAGCCCATGATGGACTTGCAAGCAAGGTCTGTTCAATCGTCAAGCCTTACCTGCTTTCATCTGCACGCTTGCAGTTTTTCGTCTAAGTGAATCATGGGCTCTGATCAGTGATCGAATCGACGCCCCTCATTTTGGCCAGTGTTCCTGCCTTTCGGAATCGAAAGTACTTTTTGAGCAGAGTTTGCCGGCAAAACAAAAAAAACAATAAAACCGGTTGATTTGACTAGGCAAGATTTGAGGTTGACGAGGATTCTTCCGATACCTATTAAACCGCGGAAGTTTCGCACGCGCGGGCTCCATGCCCCAGCGCGCAATTTGCGAATGCATCCGTGGTGATATCGGAAAAGCCGCTGTCGCTAACGTGATAGCGAAAAATATAAACGAACCCTAAATTCTTGAAGCATCGCACTAAGGAGAGTTGCCTTGAGAGCCTCCCTAAGCCGAATCAACCGTCACTTGAGTTTTTGCCTTGCGTTGGCTGCGCTTTGCGTTGGTCCCGTAACGGGCAATCTTTCCGGACAAACGTCCAATTCTGGTCAGTTCCTGGTTCAGGGACAGGCTGGAAACGGCACAACCCCCTCGACGCTGTCTGAAGCCGAGGCACTTGGCATTCTGTTAAAAGCTCGCCGCGCTATTGCGTCCGGCAACTTGGAGCAGGCCAGCCAGTTCCTCAAATCGGCCGTCGACAGCAAGTTTGCGTATGACGCAAACGGCGACAACCCAGCCCGAATTCAAAAACTGATTGATCGCCACAACCAGTTGGCGACCATGGCTCAGAAGGGCGACGCCGCAACGTACAACAATGAGGCTGCACGATTCATCTTGCAGCAAGCCCAGGTGCTGATGCAGTACAAAGACACTGCCGCAGCAAAAATGCTGGTTGAGCGAGCGTCGATGTTCGATGCGACCTACCAGTCGGGCGAAATGACACCTGACCAATTGTTGGCGACGATTCAAAAATCGGTTCAGCCAACCCAGTCGGATGTCGCAACCGCCAAGAAGGAAGCATCGCGACTGGTTGCCCAGGCCAAATTGGCTTTGGATAAAGGCGACGCCAAGACAGCGATGTCCTTGAACAACCGAGCGAAAGCTTTGAATGTTCCTGATAGCCAGTTTGCCAAAGGCGAAACCCGACCGTGGGAATTGGATCTGGAAATTCAAAAGGTTTCACAACGAGTGGACAGCAACGTCCAACCTGCGAGCTTCAACAATACCAATAACAAGAATCAAGTTGTTACCGCGGACTACGATTCCACGAAAGACAACACTCACAACGCTCAAGTAAGTCACAACGATAAAACATCGGTCGATACGACCGGTACCAAGCCCGCCGATCCTCGCGGCGAACAACTTTATCGTTCAGGTCTTGCTGCCCTGAAATCCAATGATCGCAAGCAAGCTCGCGAATACATGTTGATGGCATGGCAGTATCGAGAGGAAATGACTCCTGAAATGCGACAGTCGGTTCAGGAAAATCTTTCCAAGTTGAATCAGGATAAGCCTGAGCAGTTCACACCCAAGGCGGCTCCAGCAGAAGTTATCGGAAGTGGTCAACAAGACTTGTTCCGCAAGCTTCAAGGCAAAGTTCTTCAGGAACGAACGGTCGCTGAGCGAATGCTCAACCGCAAGAACCCTCGAGGTGCCTTGCAACACTTGAACAACTTGCGACGTGAAGTCGAAACATCACAATTGGCCGACGGCTCAAAAGCTCCACTGCTTCGAATTATCGATCGTGACTTGAAAGAAATGAATCGCTTCATCCAACAGAACGCTGCGGCAATCGAGTTGGACGAAACGAATCAAATGCGACTGGAACGAGTTCACCTCGCCCGCCGCAACAAGCACGAAAACGAGAAGGAAGTTCAAAAGCTTTTCGAAACGTTCAATCGATTGGCCGATGAGGGTCGCTTTGCAGAAGCGGAAGTCATCGCACGACAGGCAGAAGAACTGGATCCGGAAAACCCAAGCGTGGTTGTCCTGACTCAACAAGCCAAGTTCATGCGACGCATGGCTGAAATGAAGCATCTCAAAGCTGAGAAAGAAGAGAAGTTCCTCGACGCAATGTACGTCGCCGACGCAATCGGCGTTCCTTATGACGATCGAACTCCAATGCAATTCGCGACCAACTTCCGCGAACTGCGTGAACGACGAACGCCATTCGGTTCCGGACGCTACTCGAGCGAAACCGAAGCAAAAATCTGGAATACGTTGCGAAGCCAGAAATTCCAAGGCACGTTCAACCGTGAGCCTCTGTCAGACGTCATCGCACGGCTGTCGCAAGCCACGGGTGTCAACATCCTGTTTGACCAAAAAGCACTCGCTCAAGAGCAGGTTTCAACCGACACGCAAATCGTCAAGGATTTCTCAAATCCGATCACGATTGAAAGCGTCTTGAACCTGGTTCTCGGTGACGTCGGACTTGTGTTTGTCGTCCAGGATGAGTCCATCAAGATCACCAACAAAGAAACCAAGAACCAAAAGCAAGTTCAGAAAACCTACTACGTGGGTGACCTGATCATGCCAGTTCCCAACTTCACCAGCCCACTTTCCATGAACTTCATCACTCCGTTTTCTGCGGGTGGCGGATTCGGAAACGTAGGTTCTGGTGCCGGCGTTCCACTTCAGATGCCGACTTCAGGTGCTTTCCCTGGCGGACAAGCTTCGGTTTCAGAATTGGCTCTTGGTCAACAGCTTCCAAATCAAATGTCCGGCGGATTCAACCTCGGCGGATACGGAGGCGGCGGTCCACAGTACGGCATGCCGACTTACAACGAGATTGGTCCTCCAAAACTCGGTGGTATCACGGCAGCGGACTTTACGGAACTGATCTCTTTGATCGAAAACACGATTGCTCCAGACTCTTGGGAGTCGGCAGAAGGTCTTGGTACCATTCGCGCCTTCCCATCGACTTTGAGCTTGATTGTTAATCAGACACAGGAAGTTCAAGACCAGATTGTTGATCTGCTTGAAAAGCTTCGTGAGTTGAACGATGTCCAGATCGTGGTTGAAGTTCGCTTCATCACGCTTCAGGACGACTTCTTCGAGCGAATCGGAATCGACTTCGACTTCCGAATCAACGACAACACGGGCTTGGATCCGAACGGTTTGAACGATACGACGAACCCAAGTGCGATTGTTGGTCGCGGTCCTGAGCCAGCGAACTTCCAACCATCGGGTGACTTGGACATCCCATTCGTTCAGAACAGTTCAGCGACGGCCTTTGGGTTTGCCACGGGTAACCCTGATCTTGGAGCCGCAGCCAGCCTTGGTTTTGCGATTCTGAGTGACATTGAGGTCTTCTTCCTGATCCAGGCGGTCAAAGGTGACCAACGAACGAACGTAACTCAGGCTCCAATCGTGACCATGTTCAATGGTCAGGTAGCGAGCGTCAACGACGGTGCACAGCGACCATTTGTGACCAGTGTGACGCCGGTTGTCGGTGACTTCGCAGTCGCTCACCAGCCAATCGTCACCCTGTTGCCAGAAGGTTCTTTCCTGAACGTTCAGGCAGTCGCATCCGCGAACCGACGGTTTGTCAAAATGACACTGGTACCGTTCTTCAGTCAGATCGATCAAGTCGACACGTTTACCTTCAACGGTTCACGAACGACTCGAACGTCATCGACGAACGACCAGGAAGATCAGGACAACGATGATATCCTCGATCGTATCCTGAACGACAACCAAACGGAGACCGTTGATACGGGTACCACGATTCAGCTGCCAACCATCTCATTCACAAACGTGAATACGACGGTGAGCGTTCCTGATGGCGGTACAATCCTTCTCGGTGGCGTCAAGCGTCTGTCCGAAGGCCGTGTTGAGCGAGGTGTTCCATTCCTCAGTAACTTGCCATTCGCAAACCGATTGTTCAAGAACGTTGGTATCGGTCGCGAAACGGAAAGCTTGATGCTGATGGTTACGCCACGGATCATCATCCAGGCTGAAGAAGAAGAGCTTCAAGTCGGCAGCGTCGGCGAATAAGCTTTGAAATATCGGCGGTCCGAGTGACCGCCAGTTTTTGAAACAGAACGTTTCAAAAAAGCGGCAAAGCCGCTGGTCCGGACCGGCCAGCGGCTTTTTTTATGCGCATTCAGATAGAGCGGAATCGACCCAGGACAGCCCGCCACCGACACTTGACGAAGGCGCACGCAGCCATCACGATAATCGCAAAACAAAACCGTACGGGAAAATTCAATGACAAAATGGCCTATTGGGGTTTTTACGAGTATCGACGCGGGACTTGGGGTCCACCTGGACGTGGCTCGTGAACTGGATATACCAACCATTCAACTGCACGCTCCGGCTGCCGCAACTCGAACGGATGAGAACGCCCAGGCGTTTCTTACCAGGATCGCGGATTTGGGAATTGAATTGACCGCGGTCTTTGGTGGCTTTGACGGTGAGAGTTACGCAGATATCCCAACGGTCGAAAAAACCGTCGGATTGGTTCCGAAGGATCTGCGGGCGGCCAGGCTCGCGGAAATGAAAGAGATCGCTGACTTTGCTCGCAAGCTTAATTGCGACGTGGTTGCTTTACATCTTGGATTCGTGCCTCACGATACCTCGGATCCCGATTACAAAGAAATCGTCCAGGTCACGCGTGAGCTTTGTCAACATTGCAAGGCAAATTCCCAGGCCCTGCATTTGGAAACAGGGCAGGAAACGGCTGATTCGCTTGTGCAGTTTATCGAGGACGTCGAAGTTGACAACTTGTTTGTCAACTTTGATCCGGCCAACATGATTCTGTACGGAACCGGCGAGCCTTTGGAAGCGCTGAGAAAGATCGGGAAATACGTTCGAAGTGTGCATTGCAAAGACGGGACTTGGGCCGGCAATCCTGGCCAGGAATGGGGAGCGGAGGTTCCTCTGGGCGAGGGCGATGTCGATATTCCGGCCTACCTGCAGACACTCCAGGAAATCGGTTACGAGGGACCTTTGACCATTGAGCGTGAGATTCCTCAGGAGCCGGAAAGACAAAAGGCGGAAATCTTGCATGCGCGTGATCTGTTGAATCGTTGTAAAATGCAGATGTCCAACTGATCGTTTTCATGACCGGTCAGCTGCGTTTTACGCGCACCCCAAAAATGTCCAAGACGAAAACTGCAAAAGCTTGATGAAACCGAAAACCAACCAGCGGCAATCGTTTTTTTGGCGTCGCGTCGTTTTGGGAATTCTGGGTTTTGGTTGTTTGATTGCCTGGAGTATTGGCTACATCAATATGGGATGGGAGGGCATCCTTCACTCCATCCCGTTGGCCATTGTCGGGAGAATCGGACTGATTCTGACCGCGCTTTGGTTGGCTCTACCGACAATCGAGCCTTTGTTTCGATACGGCGGCAGTCTTTTCATGGGTGCGATCCTCGTGGTTCTTTTTGTCCTGGCGGTGCGGCCGAGAATCGTTCCAATCGTGATTGGGGTGATTGTCGTTGGTTCAAGCGTTAACTGGATATTGCGAAAGATGAGCGGCAAGCCGAAATCTCGGCAAGACAGCGAAGAATAGTCCTTCCTTTTTCGGCTGAGTCCCCCGCACGCGCCGGAAATTCGTTGACCAATTTCATTCATTTGATTTGGATTCGAGCCCCGCTCATCGGTGTGCGATTGCTTGTGCTAAAATGCCAGAATCATGAGCGCATTTACAAACACTACCAAGGCGTTTTTGTTTTTTGTCATTCTGTTGGCCGGAACCCGGGATTCGAGCGGCCAGAAGATTGACTTTGATAAACAAATCAAGCCAATACTTTCCGATCG
>CAYSXI010000014.1:0-2333 GCA_964434955.1 uncultured Pirellulaceae bacterium | reverse complement strand
TATATATGCCATGGCCCGGATGGAGAAACGCGCGAAGCGGGTCTTCGACTGGACAATGCCAAAGGCATTGCCGAAGTCGTTGAAGCCAAGGACTTGGAGAACAGTGAACTTTGGCATCGAATTGTCAGCGACGATGAAGACGAACTGATGCCTCCGCCAGGATCGAATTTGAAGCTAACGGATGACGAAAAGAAGCTGATTAAGACCTGGATCGAGCAAGGGGCGGAATGGCAACAGCATTGGTCCTTTGTTCGCCTGCCGAAGAAGGTGGCACTTCCCGCCGCGGATCCCGATTTTCCAACATGGTCCCATGAGATTGATCGGTTCCTGCTCGCAAGAATGAAACAGCAGGGCCTCAAACCTTCTTCTCCCGCTGCCAAGGAACATCTGATTCGTCGAGTCACTTTCGATTTGACAGGCCTGCCGCCCACTTTAAAGCAGGTCAATGATTTTCTGAACGACAAGTCGGCAAACGCTTTCGAAAAAGTTGTTGACCGTTTGTTGGCGTCCGAGCGTTATGGCGAGCGGATGACTTCGATCTGGCTGGACGTGTCAAGATACAGCGACACATACGGATACCAGGTCGATCGAGACCGCTATGTTTGGCCCTGGCGGGATTGGGTTGTCCGCGCTTACAACGACAATGTTCCGTACGATGAGTTTATTCGCAAACAGTTGGCCGGTGATATTTCGCATGACGGTTCCAAGCCAAGTCGAGACGATATCCTGGCGACCACTTACAACCGATTGCATCCACAAAAAGTCGAGGGCGGATCTTCGGAAGAAGAGTTTCGCGTCGAGTATGTAGCGGACCGTGCCCAGACATTCGCGACCGGTGTTTTGGGGCTCACCTTTGAATGTGCTCGCTGCCACGATCACAAATACGATCCGCTATCCCAGAAAGAATACTACGAGCTGTTCGCATTTTTTGACGACATCGATGAGTCGGGATTGTATTCGTTTTTTACCAACTCCATTCCGACGCCGACCCTTCAGTTGACAACCCCGGACCAGGAAAAGAAGCTACGGGAAATCGAAGAGAAGATTCTTGAAGCGGTCGATAATCTGGATGAGCCGCAGAAAAAGTTTGAATCGGAATTCAAAGAATGGCGTAAGCGAAATCCCGTTCCAGTGCTTCCCAAGCCAATCAAGCACCTCGATTTCGAAAAATTCAATGCCAATGGCGGAAACAAGATTGTCAAAGGGAAGATTGGCAACGCCGTTCAGTTGTCGGGAGATGATGCCGTTGGAGTCGGCGTAGGGAACTTTCGTCGTGATCAACCGTTTTCAATTTCGTTGTGGATGCGAGTTCCGGACCAGAAGGAACGGGCCGTCGTGTTTCACCGATCCCGTGCCTGGACCGATGCGGGCAGTCGAGGCTACGAATTGTTGATCGTTGACGGAAAGCTGCAGGCCTCCCTGATTCACTTTTGGCCCGGTAATGCTCTTTCTGTTCGCAGCAAGAAGATTCCCACCAATGAATGGATTCATGTAACCCTTTCCTACACCGGTGCGCCAAGAAAGGGCACTGGAAGTTTGCAGATTTATGTCAACGGTGAGAACTGGTTTGAAGAAACCGTTCAGGACTCATTGACCAAGAACATCACCGGCGGCGGTGGCAATAACATCGCGATTGGCGAACGTTTTCGCGATCGTGGCTTCACCGGAGGGCAAGTCGATGAATTCAAAGTCTACGACAAATGGTTGAGCCCGATTCAAATCCTCTGGGACTACGATCAGCAGAAAGCCAGGAAACAGATTTACAAAGACGACTGGAAAATTGAGTGGTACGAATACTATTTGGCTCACGTCTCCGATTCTGGAGAGAAGTTCAAGAAGCTTCAGGGATTGTTCAAGCAGAAACATGATATCGAGAATTCGATCACCGAAATCATGGTGATGAAGCCTTCGAAAAAACCTCGCAAAGCTTTCCTGCTGAATCGCGGGGCTTACGATCAACGAGGGGACCAGGTTTTTCCGGGTGTACCGAGTGTTTTGAACGACGCCGTGCGTTTCGAAAGTTTCAGTGACGATGTGAAGTTGCGGGATCGATTGGATCTGGCACGCTGGGCCACTCAATCGGATCATCCGTTGACCTCGCGAGTTGCGGTGAATCGAATCTGGCAGATGTTGTTTGGCGAGGGCCTGGTGCGAACGCCCGAGGATTTTGGGAGCCAAGGCAAAGCACCGACTCATCCGCAGTTGCTTGACTGGCTGGCTCGAGATTTTGTCGACCACGGCTGGGACCAGAAGCGATTGATCAAGAAAGTCGTGATGTCGGCCGCCTATCAGCAGTCTTCTGATCCACCGACGTTGGCTAAGGAAAGAGTGTA
>CAYSXI010000013.1:0-51956 GCA_964434955.1 uncultured Pirellulaceae bacterium | reverse complement strand
TCGAAGGCTCGGAGAGGTATTTTCCGGCTACAGCTGAAACCGATGGATTCGCCGCGTCGTAATGAACAATATTGACCCAATGAGGAGCCCGGGATTTGATTGGCTGCGGATACCGGTTAGGCAATCATCGTCTGAACGATAAAATGATTGAGACTTCGCGAAACTTCTCAAGCGAAGAAAATCGGCGGCTCCAACTTGAAAGTATCACATTGGCGACAAATACATCTGCGAATCGAGTTGAATTGTTCCTCGACAACATGAAGTTCGCGCGAGGCTACACGCTTCAATTGCTGGAGGATCTTTCGGAGGACGATTGGTATTGGACTCCTCAATCCGGTCAATCAGAAATGGTGACACATATCGCATGGCAAGCGGGGCACCTGGCAATGGCTCAATACGGCTTGTGTCTGTTTCGGCAACGTGGCAGAACAAGTGAGGACACGGAGCTGATGAGCAGCAAGTTTCGCAAGTTGTTCATGAAGGGGACGACACCGTCAGCGGACCGCGCGGCGTACCCGGCTCCCGAGGAGATTTTGCAAGTCCTTGAGCGAGTGAACGCTCAGGTGATCAAAGAGGTCCCTGGGTTTTCAGACGAATCGCTGGACGAGCCAACGGATCCACCGACCGCGGCGTACGCGAATCGTTATGGATGTTTGTTGATGGCGGTCAATCATGAAATGTTACATGCCGGGCAAATCGGTTTGCTTCGTCGCTTGATGGGCAAGGACCCAATCCGTTAGTTATCGAAAAGTTAAAACGACTGATGAACCCAACTGATTCAACGGCTGACGGAAAGCCAATCGCGTTAATTGATCCAAACGCGATCATTCAAACCAACTCCCTTTCGAAAATGTTTGGTGCATTCAAGGCCCTTTCCAAATGCACCTTGACGGTCGATAAGGGCGAAATCTTTGGTCTGCTGGGCCCCAACGGCGCGGGCAAGACGACTTTGATTCGACTGTTGATGGGATTCATTTCTCCCAGTTCCGGCTGGGCCCAAATCAATCAATTGGATTGTTACAAAAACCGGGTCAACGTTCATCGCCACGTTGCCTACTTGCCTGGTGATGCACGCCTATTTCGCGCGATGACCGGGCATGGCGTTCTCAAGTTCTTCTCGAAGGTCCGAAAGGACGCCGATCTGATCCGGGCCCGTGCGATTTCCGATCGTCTCGAGCTGGATCTCTCACGTTGGGTTGCATTCATGTCGACGGGGATGCGGCAAAAGCTGGCGCTGGCGGTGGTGATGTCGATCGACTGTCCCCTGATCATTCTCGATGAACCCACGGCCAATCTTGATCCGACCGTTCGTGGCGAAGTTCTGAAAATGGTTGAGGAAGCGCGGGACGAAGGAAAAACGGTCATGTTTTCCTCGCACGTCCTTTCCGAAATCGAGGACGTTTGCGATCGAGTTGGAATCCTGAAAAGCGGTCAGCTAGTCCATCTCCAGTCGATTCGTCAATTGAGACAGCAACACCGAATCAAAGCGCGGCTCACAGGGAAACTGCCACCGCTTCCTGCGGAGATCGAAAAAGAAGTCGCGCTGACGGAAACCGATGACCAAGTCCAAATCGAAACACCGGGCGAATTGTCAATTCTTTTGGAATGGTTGGCATCAGCGCCTCTCAAGGATGTCACTATTGAACCGGTCGGTTTGCGAGCGATCTATGATCGGTTTCATTCGAAGAACCTCGCTGGCTGATACGCAATCAGGCTGACTGAATACGTTAGGAATCGACAGGCAACCCAAGATGAACTACGCGATTTGGAAAAAGAACTTTAACGACGCGCGCCTGCTGCTATTGGCGTTGGCGCTTTACGTCATTATTTTTTCCTGGGCCCGTGTGTATATCGTTTCCGAACTGGACACCAGCCAATTTCGGCAAATCCTCGACCTTTTGCCAGACTCGCTGAAGAGTTTTACCCCGGTCGATTTTGAATGGCTGATCTCCTACACCGGTCGAATCGCTTTCAACTTTGATGAACCGATGCTCGTGGGCGCAATTGCGATTTGGTGCATTGCGCGGGCTTCCGACGTGGTCAGTGGACAACTTTCAGGTGGCACGATGGAAATGTTGCTTGCTCAACCTGTGAGTCGCCTGAGTCACTATTCCATCCATTGCCTGGTCACGCTGCTTGGCGTGTTGATCATCAGTCTGGCGACCTGGTTCGGAATGTGGGCAGGCGTTTCGACCGCGACCGTCGAAATCACCACCAAGCCAGAATTGAATATCCCCTATCTGGGGATCGGGATCCCGATGCCGTTTTTGCCGGACAAAACGGAAATGGTTCCGATGCGTCAACTTGTCGACTGCATGAGTTTTTGGCCGGGAGTCGTCAACCTGTTCACGCTCGGTTTTTTCTTGACCGCGATGACCGCATTCTTTTCTTCCTGGGACAGGTATCGTTGGCGTACCATTGGAATTGTCACCGGAATCTATGTGATTGCGGCATTGATCAAGGTGATGGCCATGAGTATCGAACGCCTCGCATGGACATCTTACTTTTCTTTCTTTTCACTTTACGAACCCGAAGTGGCGATTGCGGAAATCGATCGTGATCCCAATATTGCTTATCAATGGGTCATGGAAAGCAGCAACGGAATTGTGAGTTTGGGGCCGCTCAGCCAAAACGCGATTTACCTTGGTTGGGGATTGGCGTTTTTTGTTGTCGGCTTTATTCTGTTTCGCCGTCGTGATCTTCCCGCGCCGCTTTAGAACTTGCGGTGTCCGTGTCTTCCTCGGCGGTCGAATTGGCGGCGTCCGCAACCGGGCTAACTGGTTCCGGAGGTGCGTATTTTCTCGTGATGGCCGGGATGAAAAATACGCTGCAAACGACATTGATGAAGATCAGGAATTCGATATCGTTGCCAGGCAAAAATGTGCCGATGCAACAAAAGCTTCCCATCATGGCGAACGAGGCCAAGGCCATGATGATTCGCATGAAATCCTGGCCCATTGGATGAACTTTTCCAGGCTTGAGGCAAAGCTTGCCGAATACCAAACCCCAGACAAACAAACAAAGTGTCGTGATCCAGAATGGAAACGCGCCTGTTTTCAAGTCGACCAGGAACGTTTTCTCTTGCCGGTCAAAGATTTGAACAAATTGTCCCAGCCGGAAACGGTTGGTTTCGTAAGCAATCCGCCGACCGTCGCTGCTGATACCGATTCGGGTGATTCGCGAATCCTCGATTGACATCGGGATGGTGTCGATCATTTTCCCCAGTTCAGACTCCACGACACAAATCTGGTGTTCCGGCTCGTCATAGTAGGCGAGGTACTTCCCATTCGCGGAGTAACACCAATTCAACGCTTCAAATTCAAACTTCTTATTCATGTTCTGGTCGAACAGGATCTTGCGCGGATCGGATGTGCCTGTCGTTAGGACAAAAAACTTGCAGCCTGAAGATGGGTCGATTTCGATCCTTGACAGTTCCCGAACAATCGGTGAGTTGGACGATTTCTTGATATCCAGACCGGGGTCTTCATAGATCAGGCTGACTTCTGGCTGCCGGAACTCAGTCTGTTTGTTGATTTGCATACCAACTCGGCCGAGCCGAAACTGGTTCCCTTTGAGATGCTGTAGAGTGAGTTGAAAAACTTCACCCCCTTGGTCGCGCCAGCAAAACACACAATGGAAGCTGACAGGATCGAATTTCGCATATTTCGTCAGCCGCAGGCGGGTCAAATCACCATATTTTCCGCCTTGCATGTCAATGGAAGATAGGCTGTTGCGATGAGTCCCTTTTTCCAGCGCGAGAAGGTACTCTTCTCGTTCCGTATCGCGGTGCTCGATTGGAGATGCGCTCGAATCCAACTCGTAAGCGATGATCTCGAGGTCTCGGTTTTTTTGCGTGAAGTCCCGAAGGTAGGCTGTTTCGCCGTCAAAATAACAGACCGAATTCCATGCTGTTGAGGTGGGCAGAAAGGGAAACACTGCGGGGTTTTTTCGCCCCAGCTTTTCTTCAAAATTCCAGATTTGAAATGCCTTGGATTCTTCGGGAGTTTCATTGAAGATCCGGTATTCCACCAGGAGTTTCTGCGAGTCCTCCGAAAACACCACGTCATCAACGAATCCGATCGAACGACTTCGATTCAGGCGATGAGAAAAAGGCCAGCAACAGACCGCCGCCAGGATCATAAGCATGAAGGCGAGCTTAAGGTCCAGGTGGACGTTGTTTTTTAGAATTTGATTCGGTGAATACATGGCAGGCGCGAAATGTCAGTTGTCGGAACTTAGCATAACCCGTTCGTCGATCTCTTTCACGCGTCAGGAATTGTTTCGCAGGAATTGGCCAAAGGGGGCACGGCAAGCTCAACGAATCAATCCGGTTAGCCGCCTTATTTTTTTGCCCCAGCGGATTCGCGAATCTGCATCGCCGGTTCGAGCTTGGAAACCAGGCGTCCAAAGTAGTTGACACGCCATGTATGCGAAAGCCGTTTCGATTGGTTGAACCGAATGGGTTCCCCCGAGGTTTTTCGAATCACATTCTTTTCAATCAGGAACCCTTTGCTGCCCTGATCGAAGAAGATCCCGTTGTTCTCCGCGTTGCCATGGGCAAAGCCGCTTCGATGAACTTTGTGAATGAAGTTTTTCCGAATGACCGTTCCCGGTTGATAACCGAGTGTGTAAATCCCACCGCCGTCGGCAAGTTTTCCCATGACGTCAAAGATGTGATTGGACTCAATCAGGCAATTGGATTGGGAACTGGGATTGGAGTTCCAACGAAAACCGGCCGAAATTCCGGTGTAGGGCAAATCGTTGATGGTGTTGTGGACGATCCGAGTGTTTCGCGAAAAGGCGACCCAAATGCCGGTGCCACCGAAACTATCCGCCCCACATCGCTGGATCCGGCAATCGGTAACAGCACAATGATTTGGCGCGTGCTCGCTGCGTGCCCAGTCCGCGTCCAGTTTGCCAACCTGGTCCTCCGCCATTTTTCCTTTGCCGCGCCAACCGACCATGACGCCATTTCCACCAACTTCCCGGATTGAGCAGTGCTCCAGCCGAACGGACACACAACCTTCGCCGATCCCGATGCCGGATCCATTCAGATAAGCGAAACCGCAATGTCGGAAAGTGCAGCTGTTGGCAAATCGGCATTCGATGGCCACGGGTTGAACAAACGTAGGAGCGGCTTGGCTGGAGCCATAGTGGCCAGCCTGAATTTCGTTGTAACCAATGGCCGGCAAGTCAAACCGCGAATGTTCGAATCGCAGGCCCCGGAAGTGAAGATTCGTAACCGGATTCTTTACATCGCCTTCGATCCGCACCAGCTGTTCCAGGTAGGGCGCAATGATGTCGGCGTTTGGCACGTCTTCGCTCTTAAGCGAGGCATAGTAGACGCGTCTTTTCTTTGCATCCAGAAACCACTCACCGGGTTGGTCGATGTACTGCAGCGCATTCTCAAAAAAGACCGCTTTGCCTTTACTGGTCGTCGTCGCCGGGCCGTGACCAATCCAGCCCATCGGGGTGGCCGTTCGCACTCGCTGATTTTCGGTTGACGTTACCAGGCCACGCGTGACCGACCAGTTCTGAAAGACCACCATCTCGGTTTGCGATTCCGGTTTGATAACGCCGATGGGATGGTCCAGCGTGAATTCATTGACGTCAGCGTTCACGGTCGCAACGCGAAGCCCTCCGTTTTCGTTTGGCCAGCGTGCACGGGTCGCTTTCCGGTTGTTGACAACCAGCTGTCGGAAAAACCAGTTGCTGTCTTTTTGCTGGGGAAACGTCGCCTCCCAATGCCCCGAAGTGCCAGGTTTCCAGCCGGTGATTTTCCGCCCTCCGCTTAATGTGACGGTCGCATTCGGGAGTGCGGAATAAACGACGGGATGATCCTTGGAGCCCGAATCGCGATGATCAAATACGAGGGGCTTTTCGAGTTCGTAGTATCCGCCGGCAAAGAACACCGTGATTGGGCCTCGCCTTCCGGACGCGATGATTTCGCGAACTTTTTCCTGGGCCCGCTGAGCTGTTTGAAAAGGCGACTTTGGCGACCCGATGTTGGTGTCCTTACCATGGGGCGCAACAAATACTTGTGATTCCTGCGCCACAAGCGTTTCGCAGGCGAAAACAAAATACAGCGCGGTCAATAAGTGAAGCAACCGTTTTTGCATCACGGACTCCGTTCGTTCGATGACAGTCTCAAGTCACAAGTCGGCGCCGTCCGCGTGAATCAAACCAGCATTGAAACCGCATGGCCCCTCAAATCCGAGGGACCATCAAATCGAACGGTTACCGATCGTCAATCGCAACGTAACTTTGTTCCTCCGGTCCGATGTAGTCGGCACCGGGGCGAATCAACTTGTTGTTGGATCGCTGTTCGAAAATATGGGCGCACCAACCCGTGACCCGCGACAATACAAAAATGGGCGTAAACATAGAAGTCGGAATTCCCATGAAATGATAGGCCGACGCACTGAAGAAATCCAAATTCGGAAAAAGTTTCTTCTCACGCCACATGACTTCTTCGATCCGCTCACTGACCGGATAGAGCACACGATCACCGACGATTTCACCCAGTTTTCTCGCCCATTCCTTGATGACTTCGTTGCGCGGATCACTTACGGAGTAAACCCGGTGCCCAAAGCCCATGATCAATGCCTTGTTTGCAAGCATTTCCATCAAGCCCGATTCGGCTTCATCCGGGTTCGAAAACTTCTCGATCAACTCCATCGCGGCCTCATTCGCCCCGCCATGAAGTGGCCCGCGTAATGTCCCGATCGCGGCTGTGATGGCGGAAAATTGATCCGACAGCGTCGCTGTGCAAACACGCGCGGTAAATGTCGAAGCATTGAACTCGTGTTCGGCATAGAGAATCAGCGAAACGTCCATGGCTCGAACCATTGTTTGGTCGGGCGTTTTCCCGTGGAGTTTTTCCAGGAAATAGCCGGCCAATGATTTCTCGTTGGAATCAAAATCAATTTTCGTACCGTCATGCGTGTAGCGGTACCAATACAAAAGGATGGATGGAAAGCATGCCAGTATCCGCTCTGCGACTTGCTCCTGTTGCGCGAAATCCGTTTCTGGCTCCAGCACTCCCAGCATGGAACATCCGGTCCGCAAAACATCCATCGGATGCGCGTCTTTGGGAATATTTTCCAGGGTCGAACAAAGTTCAGCGGGGAGAGCCCGTTTGCCATTCAAGCTGGAAACGAAAGCTTCCAGTTCCGCTTGATTGGGGAGTTTACCCCGAAGCAGCAAATAGGCGACTTCCTCAAAGGTTCCATGCTCCGCAAGGTCGTAGATCGAGAAGCCGCGATAGGTCAGGCCTTTGCCTTCTTTTCCGACGGTCGCAATGGCCGTTTGTCCGGCGGTCACGCCCGCTAGTCCACCCGTCTTTTTTGGCTTGGAATCCGATGAGTTGGTATCTGTCGTATTCATTGCGTGTTCTTGCTTAATACTTGATCAAGTTTTTGTTCGTATTCGTGATAACTGAGGACTTCATAAAGACGATCCCGAGTCTGCATTTGTTCAAGCAGATTCTGTTGCCCACCCTGTTCGCGAATTCCGCGATAGATGTTTTCCGCCGCACGTGACATGGCGCGAAATGCACTGAGCGGATAAAGCACCATGTCGACACCCACGCTTTGGAATTGCTCAGTGGTCAAAACCGGCGTTTTTCCAAACTCCGTCATGTTGGCCAAGATGGGAACAGAAATCGCGGAAGTGAATTTTCGATACTGATCGGGGTCCGTGAGGGCTTCCGCAAATATCATGTCCGCGCCGGCTTCCACGTAGCGATTGCATCTTTCGATCGCCGCATCAACTCCTTCGCTGGCCAAGGCATCGGTTCTGGCCATAATCACAAAGCTCGAATCGGAACGTCCGGAAACGGCCGCCGCAATTCGGTCGACCATTTCGCCGGTTTCGACAATCGCCTTATTGGGCCGATGACCGCAACGTTTGGCCTGTTCCTGGTCTTCGAGGTGCATCCCGGCGGCACCCGCAGCGGCAAAGGACTGGACCGTTCTTTCAATACAAAAAGCGTGGCCCCAGCCGGTGTCCGCGTCGACCAGCAACGGCAAATCGACGGCCGATGTGATCCGTTGAATGTCCGCAACAACATCCGTCATCGAGGTCATTCCCAGATCAGGCATTCCAAAGCTCGCGTTCGCGACGCCGGCTCCCGACAAATAAATCGCACGGTATCCGGCGTCTTTTGCCAACAGGGCACAGTAAGCATTGATGGCCCCCACAATCTGGAGTGGGCTCTCCTCCTTTAGTGCTTGTCGGAATCGGTTGCCGGGCGAAAGATCTGACATATCGGGGGATTTCTGTTTCCTGAAATTGGAAGTCGGCAAAGAGCAAATCGCGACTTGGACGGAAGTTGTCCCAACGACAAATGGCCCAACCCGGAGTCTCGAGCCAACGGGTGCGTGTTGGTCAAAACGGAATCGACTTAACTATTATTAGCGGCCTCCCACAATTTGACGATATCCCCCAAAGCCGACAAGGCTTGTCTGAGCCCCAACATTCAGGAAATTGAGTTGAAATTTTCCGAATAGCCGTTGCCTAAAAAATGAGAGTTTGCCAAACTGGGTATCTGTAAATTCTCAGCCCAGATTGCCCAAATCTCAGCCGGACTCTATGCCGGACAATTCGAAACGGGCATTTTCCACTTTTTAAACTTTTATCTCATGGCGACGTCTATTTCCTCACGTATTGAGGCGATTCGTAACGGCGATTTTTCTTCCGTCTATCGCAACGCAAGTCCGGGAATGCTTTATCACCATGGCGTTCTGTATGACGAGGGCACGATTACTTCGCAGGGAAGTCTCGCGACTTCGTCGGGCGAGAAAACGGGACGCAGTCCCAAAGATAAACGGGTAGTCGACCAGGAATCGATTCATGATGACGTTTGGTGGGGCGACATCAATATCGCTTTTCCGGAAACGTCGTTTGATCAAGTCCGATCCGAGGCGTTGAGCTTTCTGGACACTTGCGAGCGAGTCTATGTGGTCGATGGATATGCGGGTTGGGATCCCAAGTACCGACTCAAAGTTCGGATCATTTGCTCGCGGCCCTACCATGCCCTTTTCATGCACAACATGCTCATCCGTCCCGAAGCCGGTGAACTGGCGGATTTCGGTGAGCCCGATTACGTAATTTACAACGCAGGCCAAAAGGCGGCACCCGAATCGGTTGATGGCGTTACTAGCTCCACTTGCGTTGCCCTGAATTTTGACCGCGGCGAGATGGTAATCCTTGGGACCGAATACGCCGGTGAGATGAAAAAGGGCGTATTCACCATCATGAATTACTTGATGCCCAAACAGGGCGTTTTTTCCATGCACTGCTCTGCCAATGAAGGCGAGTCAGGGGATTGCTCGCTCTTTTTTGGACTTTCAGGCACCGGAAAAACAACACTCTCGGCCGATCTTCGCCGTCGACTGATTGGTGACGATGAACACTGCTGGACCGAAGACGGCGTCTTCAACATCGAGGGTGGATGCTACGCCAAATGCATCAACCTTTCGGCAGAAAAGGAACCAGAAATCTACTCCGCAATTCGATTCGGCTCCGTACTCGAGAACACCGTCCAGGACGAGAAGACCAACACGGTCGATTACGATGACGATGCGGTGACTCAAAACACTCGTTGTTCCTATCCGATTGAATTCATCGATAATGCGAAAATTCCCTGCGTCGGAGACCATCCAAGCAACATCATCCTTTTAACTTGCGACGCTTTTGGGGTTTTGCCACCCGTTAGCAAATTGACGACGCCTCAAGCCATGTACCATTTCATCAGTGGATATACGGCGAAAGTCGCCGGAACGGAAATGGGGGTGACCAAACCCGAAGCCACTTTCTCAGCTTGCTTCGGTGCCGCGTTCCTTGTCTGGCACCCGACCAAGTATGCCGAGTTGCTCGCCGAAAAGATGAAGCAGCATGAAGCCAACGCCTGGTTGATCAACACGGGCTGGAGCGGCGGCGGTTACGGCGAGGGATCTCGAATTTCCTTGAAGTACACTCGCTCGATCATCGACGCCATCCACGACGGCAAACTCGACAGCGTTCAATTTGAGCCCCACCCGGTTTTCGGTGTCTTGATGCCTTCGGAATGTCCCGAAGTTCCCAGTGAGATTCTGGATCCTCGAAACACGTGGAATGACAAAGACGCTTATGATTCCGCGGCCCGGGAACTAGCGCAGTTGTTCGTAAACAATTTCGTGACCTATGCCGACGAAGCGAGTGAGGCCACGCGGTCTGCCGCTCCAAAAGTCAACTAGCCTGGCTCGCTTTTGCCAGGGTCGTTTTCACCGGGCGCCTTGGGCTTTGGTTCTGTCCAGTTGCTTGGATGTTTGCGCGTTTGGTGTTGCGGAATATTTAAAACCACTCGCTTGCGCTTCGTGCTTGTATACCCTTGTTCGCGTTTTAAGGCGTAACGTTTCGAGAATGTACAAGGGAATCCAGTTGCGTGCCTCATGAGCACGAAAGATTCGTGGACTTAGTTTGGTGACCGTTGGGCGGGCTGATTCGTTGGGCGGGCTGAAATAACTGGAGCGCTGACTTAACTGGAGCGCTGACTTAACTGGAGCGCTGATTCGTTGGGCGGGCTGATTCCACGTGCGCGCTGATTCGGTGGGCGTGCCCATTCCACGGGCGCGCCGATTCGATGGGCGCGCTCGATGGGTGGGCCGATTCGACTAGGCGGCGGCGGTGAGTGACCTGGTTTGTTTGGCCCACTCGATCCAGTTAGTAACTTCTTCCAGGTCCGGCGCCTTGGATTGACGGAGGATCTTCAATCCGTCCTTGGTCTTGGAGAAGGGCCCAACGATTTCCAACAACTCTTCGGCGCTCATGTTTGCCACGGACTCAGGCGTATTGAAGTCGCAAGCCACAAGCAACTGAGCGTCGTGTCCCCGAAGATTGGGGATTTGGCAAACCAGTTTGGTTTGGTTTTGCCAATTCGCGATGTCTTTCTCCTTGATCCGTTTGTATCCAAGATCATCCGCCATTTTCTGTGAGCTACCGTCGAGGAAATCCTGAATGGTTGCGACGCCGATGTCAGCGAATCGTTCGGCCGTTCGGGGGCCAATTGAGGGCGCCGCCTCCAGGTCATCCGAAAGACTCAGGTAAAACTTCAATGGCGTTGTCTCATTTAATTTGGAAGCCGTTTCGGCTGGCGATGGGGTCGCCGGTCGGTCGTCTGCCCAACGCCGTCTTTGACGCGTTCGCCGCTGGTAACGATTGTGGTTTCGCCAGAGCGATCGATTCCGGGAGAAGGAGTCACGCCAGGTCTGCAGACGCTTGGTCGAATACCGGTCGCTGGAAAAGCCACCCGCCGATTCGGCTTGGCAGTATTCTTCGATCTTTAAAGCCAAAGTCTCGTCGTCGATTTCATCAAACAAGATCGGATCGTTGATTCCACAGAGGACCAGGAGAATCGTGTCCTGGGTCGAAAGTTCCGGAATGGAGATCTTGAGCCAAAACTGGGACTGCCAACGATTTATTGAATCGGATGAAATTCCCAATCGGGTCAAGTCGGGGCTCAGCAGGTCCGGATCCACATCCAAAAGATCAGCGACGGTGTGAATGCCACTTTGGCGAAGCGCATCCAGATCTTGCTCATCCAGTAGGGACGTGTTTCGCAACAACGTGCTTTGGTCAATTGCCGAGATGTGTTGGGCTTTTGGCAAACCGCCGTTCGTATGGATGCCGTTCGTATGGTTGCCGTTTTGATGATGGGGCATATTCGTTGTGAAACGAACCGGACCGTTCGTGACCGGAGCGGGATCACTCAACATGACATCGCTGGAGCGCGTGAGGTGAATTCGATGGTAAGGCATCGCGAATCGCGCTGCGGTGACATCGATTTCCCTTTGCGAAAATACAAACAGTTGGATTCCTTTTCCAACCACCGATTGCAACTCGCGCAGGATTGGGTTGGTGCGGGCAGCGTCCACGTTTTCAAAAAGTTCATCGAGGCAAACCGGCAACTCGATGCCGCGTCGCGAGAACTCCTGAACGCCGGCAAGAATGAGTGCCAGGCACGCAAGTGATTGCTCGGTGCGCGGCAAGTTGCCAAAGGGCATCGCGACGCCTTCTCGATTTCGTACTGAGACGTCAGGCGAGGCGGATTCGAGCCAGACACGTGAATAGCTGGAGTTTGTGAGACGTTGAAAAATGGCCGACGCTTCGTCAATGACCGGGTTCTCAATTCGGAGGATTGCCGGAGCCTCCGGATTCAGCTGGAGGCGAATCGACTCCATTTCACCGTTGAGGCTTGCCATCTCATCCAAAATGGCGTCCAGCTCCGGTTGCGCCATGAATGCGGCCGGAGCGACCAGGAAGTCTCGCCGCTGCAAAGCTTCATTGAGTTTGTCGTGGGCGCGAATCAACTCACCCTGAATGGCATTCTGCTTGGACTCGTTGGCATTGAGCTCGGCCACCAACTCATCACGGCGACGTGCCTCGTTGGAATAGTCCGCGGCGATCCGTCGATAAAGTTGTCCCGGTTCAAGCTGGTCGATTGGTCCGAAAAAATGGACGCGAGCATTCAAGGTGCCGTTTTGCTTGGCATAGTCGCGAAACGCTTCGTCGGTCCGAAGGACGGCATCGGCGCCGCGCGAATCGAGGCGTCGGATTTGATTGATGATCTCGTTTCGCCGAGCCTCCACCAACTCGATATTCTCGCAAATGTGTTGATGGCAAAGGCGAAGCTGTTTCAACTCGCCGATTGCGGTTCGGTGATTCACATGCAAAAACTGCGCGCTGATTTCTTCACAAAGCGATTGCAGGTGTTGACGGAGCTCAACGCATTGGTCCGCCATATCTTCCACTAGTCCGGACGTCCCATCCCCCTGAAGATGAGCAAGCCAGTGGCGCGATCGAACTTCCGTCGATTCAAGCTGGTACTCAAGTTTCGAAATCAGGTTTTGTGATTCATGATAGGGATGCTCGATATTCTCCAGGTCAAGCTCGCGCGACTGACGCAATTCGTCTCGGACGACTTCACGTTGCTGTTGGATTTTTTCACGAATCGAGAACCAGAGTTCCAGTTGATCGTCGTTTTGATCTAGAAGTTGGTAGAGCTGAGTCAGTCGCCCGGAACTCACTTCGTCGACGGGGACAAATTTGACGTCCTGTTTCAGCTGTTCAATCTGGTAATTCAGGCCTTCAATCTCGGATTGAATTGTGGCTTGCCGCGACAAAAGTTGATCGAGATCCGTTTGCAATCGTGAGACATGTTGGGAATGAAGTTGAATGTCGGATTCCGCTTGTGCCATCGCATTCTGGTAATTGGATTCGGCCTGGTTTTTCTCGGACTCCAGAGCCCGTCGCCTCACGTCCAATTGATTCCGGGACTGTTCCAACTGCTTGAGTCGGGCCTGAAACTCCGCTTGTTCCCGCTGCCAATAGTCGTAGGCTGTGCGATCAAACTGCCCGGATTCACCGCTTGCGACCCCCAGCCGATTTCTCAAGGCGGAAACGATACGGCCGACAAGATTGCGTTTTTCCTCGAACGAAACATTGAACATGGCCGTGTAGGCTGGCAAATCGACTTCGGCAAGATCCCGTTGAAGCGTTTCTGGGATCGTCGTCAATTCGTCTTCATTTCCAGGCACGCGTTCGTAAGTCATGCTTTGACCGCCGACGCTTTCGTCGACGAGCCGAGACATTCGAAAGAACTGTTCATCGACTTGAAATTCAGCAGCGCCGATCTCGCCCTGATGCTCTTTTGCGACCAAAGACTGGATTTGATCGTCATCAAGCCCGTACAGGATCGCACGAATCAAATGGCGTAAGGTCGATTTTCCAACGCCGCTGGGACCGTGAACGAAGTTGATTCCAGATCCGAGTCCTTCGAACTGCCGACGGTTCAGCATTCCAAATCGTTCAACGTCGAGACTTGCCAATTTCATGTCTTGCTCCAATCACCAATCCTTGTTTTGAGCGGCTTTGTTTTCAAATAACAAAGCTGATGCGTTCACTTGCGGGGGCGAAAGCATCGTGCGTCGACGAGCAGCACTTTTCGTCCAGGGGTTTGCGGACCGTGCACAGCAAGATCATTTCAACGGATCAGTCGACGCTCGGCATCCAATTTAATCCAACCGAAATTAACTACCTACAGCAGTTTGGGCAAAATGCGATCGAGCGCTGCTAGCACCAGCGGACTGCCTCAATGAGCTCAAGGTGGACTTGAGAATTGGATGTGATCACGTTTCCCGATTCAAGAAGAAACGTGTTTCCCTCGCGGTCGCTGATGGCCCCGCCTGCTTTTTCCAGAATCAACCAGGCGGCGGCATAGTCCCAAGGCGAAAGTTGGTATTCGAAATAGCCGTCAAACCGTCCCGCTGCTACCCAGCAGATGTCGAGGGCAGCGCTTCCAAAACGTCGTATGCCCTGGATCGGTACTTCAAAAAGCCTTTCAATCGCCTCCAGCGTTCGACGCATCATGGGACCCCGATCGTAGTAAAAACCAACTCCAACGATGGAGTCTTTCAAAAACGAGTTGCGCGATACAGCGATGGGTTGTTCATTCAGGAAACAACCATCCTGCTCGGTGGAAGCCCAGAACAACTCGTCTCGCATGGGGTCGTAGACCACACCGATTCGGATTCTGGACGAGGTTGCAAAGGCGACCGACACGGAAAATTGTGGTATTCCATGAGCAAAGTTATTCGTTCCGTCGAGCGGGTCAATAATCCAGATGGTCTCGGAATCCAATGGACCAGAGGACGCGCCTTCTTCGCGATACAACCGGTCCTTGGGAAAAGCCTGTTGGATCCGGGAGCAAATGTGTTCCTCCGCCGAAAGGTCAGCATCGGTTACCAAGTTGTAGCTCGACTTTCTTGTCACCGCCGCGTTTCCGAGTTTGTCGAGAAGAATCTGACCGGCTTCTCGGGCGACGGCTTTGGCGACATCGAGTCTGGACGATAGATCCATCTAGCACCTCAGATCGGCACGTTTTTGAACGAGCCACTCTCCGGCGTCCATTCGAATCGGTAATTTTCGCCCAACTGCAATCGAGTCAGGTAAATGATCTGGTGCGTATGCCCAACGAAGTGAGTCGTCGTATGGGACATGGCCGCGTAGACGGTCGTTTCGAATCCCTGAATGACTCTTGTTTCCTCGAGCGTTGCCGGACTTAGCGAATCGAATTGTTTTTTGGCGGCGTCAACGACGTTTTGCAGTTGTTCAAGAAGTTGATTCGGAGCAATGACCTCGCGCTGGGTAAATTCCTTTTCCCGTTCACGATTGTCTGGTGATTCCCCGATTCCGGAAATGGCCCACTGTTTCAAGTTGCCAGCCAGATGCAAAAGCAAATTGCCAATGCTGTTCAAGTCGTCAGCCGGTCGGAACCAGACTTGTTTTTCGTCCAATTGGTCGACGCAATTGCGGATCTTGTTCATGGACTGGTCGAGCAAATGGCAAGCTTCGTCGGTCACCAGTTTTGAAAGCGTGTCTGACATTCTCAATTCCGTGGGTTTTGCTTCATTCTACGCCATCCTCAAGTGATCGAAAATTGCCAAACCGGACACGGAAGCTGGGCTTTCGATCCGGGGTCGTGCAATCGGAATGTGACTTGATTAGGATGTCAGTTGAAATGAGCCTTATTTTGGAGTCCAAACTGTGATTCGTTCCCTGATTTTTGCTTTCGCCGCCATTCTTGTTTTCAACGTTTCCCTTTCCGGCTTGAACGGACAGGAAAACAATCAGCCGCCCAAAGGGTTTACGGCACTTTTTAATGGCAAGGATTTGACCGGTTGGCGTGGGATGCGAACCATGGATCCTTATGTCTGGCGGGCAAAGTCCGAGGACGAGCAAAAGGCGATCCTGGAGAAAGATCATGAAAACATGGTCAAACACTGGCGGGTCGAAAATGGCGAGATTGTCAACGATGGCCGAGGTGTATTTCTCTCGACCGTCGAGGACTTTCGTGACTACGAATTTTGGCTCGACTATAAAACCGTCGCCAAAGCGGACAGCGGGATTTATTTGAAGGGCGCTCCGCAAATTCAGATTTGGGATTACACCAAAGAAGGTGGCAAATGGAACATCGGCGCTGACAAAGGTTCGGGTGGACTTTGGAACAACAAAAAAGGCTCACCCGGGAAAGATCCGCTGGTGCTCGCAGACAAACCATTTGGCGAATGGAATCGAATGCGGGTTCGACAAATTGGCGAAAGGACCAGCATTTGGCTCAACGGAAAACTGATCGTCGATCACGCTCGTCTGGAGAACAACCACTGGAACGGCCAGCGAAAAAGCATCTTGCCGCTGGTAAAAGCAGGCCCGATTCAATTGCAAACGCACGGTGGCGAAATCCGTTGGCGAAATATTTTCATTCGCGAAATCAAACCGGATGAGGTCAACAAAATCCTTGCCAAGAACAATGCGGACGAATTCAAATCCGTGTTTAACGGAAAAGACTTCACCGGTTGGGGCGGACCTTTTGCCAACTACGAAATCGTCGAAGGCGCGATTCGCTGCAAGAAGGGCAAAGGCGGAACCATTTTTACCAAGGAAAAGTACAAAGACTTTGTCGCAAGGGTTGAGTTCAAGCTTCCGGTAGGTGGGAATAATGGCTTGGCAATTCGATACCCTGGGAAAGGCGACTCGGCTTACGTTGGAATGTGCGAACTTCAGGTGCTGCACGACGATGCAAAAAAATATGCCAAGTTAGATAAGCGCCAGTATCACGGTTCAGCCTATGGGATGGTTGCCGCGCACCGCGGGTACCTTCGCAAACCCGGAGAATGGAATTTCCAGGAAGTCACTGTCAAAGGTTCCACCATCACGGTCGAATTGAACGGTACGGTTATCCTCGATGCGGATTTGGCAAAGGTAACCGAGTTCATGGCAAATCGCCCGCATCCGGGATTGAAGAACGAGGACGGCCATTTCGGTTTCTGCGGACATGGTGATGCCGTTGAATTCCGAAACATTTCGATCAAGAAACTCAAGTAGTTTTTGTCGGTGTCGGCGAAAGCCGAAGGGACAGAATCCATGAACACGGAATAAGAATGGGAAAAGTTCTCTTAAGGCTTTTGTTGATTGTTGTGGCATTCGGTTGTGTGATCGCCGCCATCGGCTACGTGTTGCCACGGAATTATTCCACCAGCGCGACGATCACCATTGAAGCGCCCGCCGCGGACATTTTTCCGGACGTCAACAAGACCGAGCGTTGGAGTTTGTGGTCTCCCTGGCGTCCTGAAGTCATTAGCGATTTATCTCTTTCGTACGAAGGTCCGAAGGAAGGCGAGGGCGCGATCTTGAAGTGGGAAGACCCACGCCCGGATCAACGCTTTGATGGCCAAATGAAAATTCTGAAGTCAGATCCGATGCGTGAGATTGAGTTTACCGCGAACATGGGCGAAATCCCGATGGATGGGTATTTTCGATTCGAAGAGGATGACGGGCTTACGACCGTGACCTGGACGGCCGGAGGGACACTTCCTTCGGGCGTCGCTTATGGATGGTATGGAATTGTTTACAACGGTTGGCTGCAAACCGAATTGCAAATGTCGCTTCAAAGGCTCAAGGAACGAGCCGAGCGAAAATCGGACAAGAAGTAGTTGAGCCGATTGTTTCCGAAAGCGTTGAACCACTCGCTTGCGCTTCGTGCTTGTATTTTGTCTGATCGGAATACGGCCATTCTCAAAAAGCTAAGTCTACAAGGGTTGCGAGGATGCTGAGTGATTTGATTCACTCGCTTGCGCTTCGTGCTTGTATCTTTTTTTTGATCGCTGACGTTGTTTGCCACGTTCGTGATGGTCTGAAAACCAAGGAACCAACCAATTCGATGTCATACCTACCGTAAGTGTGAATGAGAATCAAGAAACGCACACCGCGAACGAAGGTTGGCTGACTAAGGATTGGATAGGGGCTCAAAAGCTTGATGGTCCAAAAAAACTTGGTGGTCCAAGAGAAATGAGGTCCACGAGCAATTAGGTTTTAACAGTTTCAGGATGCCCAAAAGAAAGGGAGACATGCTCACGTTTGTGAGCATGTGAGATCCACCAGCAACCATTGTACTTGCAAACGCACGAGTGCACATTCAATTCGATCCAAGGGGCCAGACCGAAGTCTCAAAAGCGTCTGCGGATTTCAAATCAATCTACTCTTTGTCGAGCACTTTGATTTTGATGTTTCGGAACCAGACCTGGTCGCCGTGATCTTGCAGCGCGATATGGCCTTTTTTGAGTGTTCCGAATTTCTTCCAGTTCTTGAATTTGCTTCCGTTGACTCGTTTTTTCCAGTCGTCGCTGTCGATTTCTGCCGAAACGACTTTCTTGCCGTTTAGCCAATGTTCGACTTTGTTTCCAACGTGAACGATCTTGGTCGTATTCCACTCGCCAACTTTTTTCAGCTCTTTGCCTTCGCATTTGTACAGGGCATAAAGCGCGGCTGCACTGGTCGTGTCTTTCTTGCCGTCTCGATGATTCGCATCGTCCAGGATCTGGTATTCCGGACCGGTAAGATAAGGTGCACCGTCGCCAAGTCCGACACGGTACATGATTCCGCTGTTGGCGCCCTTTGAAACTTTCCATTCCAGCGTCAACTCGAAATTTTCGAATTCTTCTTTGGTGCAGATGTCGCCGCCACCAGTTCCGTCAAATTCGAGGGCGCCGTCGGTGATCTTCCAGCCTTTGCCGATTTTCTCGTTCTTGTATCCGCGCCATTGATCAAGTGAACTTCCGTCAAACAAGACGATTGTTTTTTCATCTTCGGATGAACGCGACGAAGCCGACTCCTGGGCCGAAGCAAAGCCGGATGTGAAAGCGAAGTTGCAGGCCAAGGCAAAGGCCAATGTCAGAGAAGAAAGTTTTATTTTCATGATGTCTCACTGTAATTGTTATTAAGTTGCAATCCGCTGCATTCGAGTTGACAGTTGAAATGCCAGTTTACGGTTGAATTGGATGTTAATTGCTGGCGGCATTCATTTCAAATAAATCGCATCAATTGCCGGAGTTGCCGGCCAGATCAAAATCGTCGGGGACTTCGATGTTCATCATCAGCATTCCCAGACCGTGAGTTTTTCCCTGGGCGTCGGTTTTCAGGCTTTCGCTGCCGCCACCGCCGAGAGAATCGTGAAGGATAAAGTTGAGCGCCAGCATGTTCGGGGCTTCGTATCGTACGACCTTGCCCATGCAAATGTCGGCAAAATGTTGTTTGACTTTTTCCGTCGTCAATTCGTCGCGGATCACATCGTATCCGGCGGAAGTGTAGGCGACGACGCCGACGTTGCTTCCGTCACCTTTGTCACCCGAACGCGCGTAAGCAATTTTCGAAAGCGGGATTTGCATGAAAAATTTCCCTGGAGGTTTAAACTTCTTCTACAGTAACCGAGCACTTGATCTTGTCTTTTTTCATCAACGCAGGCCAATAGCTGATGATGTCCGAGGCTTTCGGACGACCGCCTGCAAATCCGGTAACGCCCGGAGGTCCACTGGTTACCAGCGGGACGATTTCCATTCCCAGTCGGTCCAGTTTCTTTTTGTCGTTGCCTTTGGCGCCAATTCTCAGAATCACTTCAGCCGGTTCGTTGGGTGCCGGCGCGATTCCCGCATGGCACACGTTGGTTCCGACAATTTCAACGAATCGTTCGTCCTCGGCAAACTCGTAGCCATCGAGTGCAACACGATCAAAAACAATGTCAGCACAAAGCTTGGCTTTATCGACCGCATCAGGACCCGCGACCGTCAGTTGACCGACGATCTTGTACCCGGAGTGATAAGCCATCGAAACCTTGTACGTATCCGTCGCTGGCCCGCCTTTGATTCCGCTGACGGCGACGCGATTGTCGCCTTCCTGATTCAGTTGGATCGAAGTGAAGTCGGCCACACAATCGGGTGTGATGTAACAGGAGGGATCGCCCATTTCGTACACAAGCTGGCTCGTGACCGTTTCGATATTTACCAGTCCCCCGGTTTTGTCATGTTTCGTTACCGCAAATGTCCCGTCGGGATGGGCTTCGATTACCGGGTAGCCAATTTTCGCCATGTCGGGAATCTGTCGCCAGTTGGCAAAATTCCCACCGGTACATTGTGCGCCGCATTCGACGATATGCCCGGCGATGGTTCCGGCTGCGAGCAAGTCAAAGTCGTCCATCGACCAACCGAACTCGTAGGCTAGGGGCGCCACGACAACGGAGGGATCCGTGGCTCGACCGGTGATCACGATGTCGGCTCCCAGCGAAAGAGCTTCGACGATGGGTTCAGCGCCGATATAGACGTTGGCGCTTTGAACTTGATCAAGAAACGGGGCCAACGGTTCCCCGGTATCCATGTTGTTGAAAGGCTCGCCCGATTCGATCAACGATGGCAGTTCCGAAAGGATGTCGTCGCCTTCGACCACTCCGATTCGCACGCCCTTGATACCGAGTTTTTTGACGACGTCGGCAACCGCGGCACGACAAGCTTGCGGGTTGACGCCTCCGGCATTGGCAACAATTTTGATGTCTTTTTCACGGCACTTCGGTAGGACGCGTTCCACCATGCGAACAAAGTCGGTTGCGTAGCCCATTTCGGGGTTCCGACTTTTGAGTTTTTGCATGATGCTCATCGTGACTTCGGCCAGGTAATCCAAAGTCAAATAGTCCAACGGGCCCTCGTTAACCAGACGAACTGGGCCGAGGATGCTGTCTCCCCAAAAACCCTGCCCGTTGGCCACCAGTACTTGATCACGATTCGGCATTTTGTTTCCTGATTCAATAAGAATGATGCAACGATTTTAGCCAAACATGTCATTGGTGACGAGGAGCGGTCGTGCCGTTGCGAATCGTCCAATGCCGCCTAAAATGACGACCTGAGGTCGCGAGTCGAAATGCGATCTCCAATCTCCTTTTTCCTGCCCGTCTCCGGTACTCTGTCGGCACACGGGTCTCTGTTTTTTGGCCGGAAAGCACGATGTACGAATACGTTCAATTTGAAGTCGCGGACGGGGTTGCGATTTTGACTTTGAATCGCCCCGACAAGCGAAATGCTCTCAAGCGCGACTTCATTGTTGAAATCAACCAATGCCTGGAGGCCATCCGCGGTGATGAATCTGTCCGGGTGTTGCTTTTGAAGGCAAGTGGAAAAGTCTTTTGTGCCGGCATGGATTTGGGCGAAATGCAAGAACGCGCCCAGGCCGAAGACAAAGAAAACCAGTGGCATCAGGATAGCCTCGTTTATTGCGAAATGTTGACCGGCATCTACCAGTTGCCCGTTCCAACGGTTGCCGTGGTACAGGGGCCGGCGCTGGCGGGTGGCATGGGGATCGTGCTGGCTTGCGATATCATGGTGGCCTCGAACGAGGTTTTCTTCTCGTTGCCGGAACCGATGCGCGGAATTACGGCCGCGATGGTTACACCTTTCTTGATTCACCGGGTCGGAAACGGCCCTGCCACCTATTGCCTGCTTTCCGGAAAAAGAATCACGGCCGATGACGCCTTCCGTTTGGGAATGGTTCATCAACTTGTTGCACCCGATCAGCTTGATCCAGAAGTACAAGAGTTAGTCGCGAGTATCCTCACCGGTTCCCCCAATGCTTTGGCGATCACCAAAAAGCATGTGGATAATTGCACGGTCGCCAATATCCTTGAACAAGTCCAGGCGTCAATCGCGGTATCCGCCGAGGCAAGAGAAACAGAGGATGCCCGAGAAGGCTTGGCTGCGTTCCTCGAGAAACGAAAGCCGAACTGGATGTCAGCGGAATAAATGAGACAAGAACAAAAAAAACTTCAGTAGAAACGTAGATTGGACAAACCATGCGAAATATTGATCTAAGCGGCAAGACGGCCATTGTTACCGGGGGCGGCCAAGGAATTGGTCGCGCGACCGCCGAAAGCCTGTCCGCAGCAGGCGCCAATGTCGTGCTTAATTACTTTCCTGATTCAGAAGGTGCGAATCAAACGATCGCTGAATCGGCAGCCAAGGAAATGGGCGAAGATGCGATGGCCCTTGGTGCCGATGTCCGCAGCCTGGAGCAACTGAATGAAATGGTTGGGCAAGTCGTTGAGCGATTCGGCACTTTGGACATCATGGTGAACAATGCCGGGATCCTCCGCGATCGCAGCTTCAAGAAAATGAGCGAATCGGAGTGGCGCGACGTCATCGATACAAATTTGACCGGGGTGTTTAACAGCTGCAAAGCGGCGAGTGAGCACCTGGCCGAAGGCGGAGCAATCGTCAACGTGGCGTCGCTTTCGGCCGTGACTGGGTTTTTTGGCCAGGCGAATTATGCGTCGGCCAAAGCCGGGGTGATCACGCTGACCAAGGTTCTGAGCAAGGAACTGGCAAGAAAAAACATCCGGGTCAATGCCGTAGCGCCCGGCGTCGTGATGACGGAAATGGGAGAGTCCATTCCCGAAGAAAATCGCAAAGTTATGTTGGCAAATGTACCTTTGAATCGATTTGCCCAGCCCAATGAAATTGGAGATGTTATCCTGTTTCTGGCCAGCGATCTCGCGTCCTACGTGACCGGGCAAACCATCCACGTGAACGGTGGCTGGTGGGCCTAAATCGCGGACTTGTTTCACCGACCCAATCAGCGGACCTTGATCGCCGTATCCCGTTAATCAAATCGGTCGCTGACCTGGACGTCGGGGTTGCCGGTTATATCGCTTAAGTATTTACGAATCGTTCAATTCAACGATAGCTCCATCAAACTCAACGAGAAAACGAAATGAATCGTCCAAGTTTTTCTGTCGCTAGCGCAATTGTGGTTGCCATTGCGGTTTGTTCATTGACGTTTCAAACAAATGGATTTGCACAAAAAATGAAAGCTCCGGTCGCCAAACGCAAACCCATTGAATTGAAAACGCACGGGCACGTTCGCGTTGATCCGTACTTTTGGTTGAATCAACGAGAAGATCAGGAAGTTATTTCCTACCTGGAAGCCGAGAATGCCTACTTGAAGGAGCAAATGAAGTCGACGGAAGGACTTCAGAAAAAACTGTTTGCGGAGACGAAATCTCGCATCAAGTTGGCGGATGTATCGGTGCCCTATCCCGAGAACGGTTTTGAATACTATTCGCGCACCGAAGAAGAAAAACAGTACGCCATCTACTGTCGAAAAAAGACGGGAAGCGATGAGGAACAAGTCATTCTGGATGTGAATGAGTTGGCAAAAGGGAATTCGTTCTGCTCTGTGCGCGGGCTCAATGTAACCACGAACACCAAGCTTCTGGCGTATGCGGTCGATACGGTCGGCCGTCGAAAATACAACATTCGTTTCAAGAACCTCGAAACGGGGGAATTGCTCGACGATCAAATCGAAACCGTGACCGGCAACATGGCCTGGGCCGAAGACAATCAAACGATTTTTTACGCTCGCCAGGATCCGCAGACATTGCGATCGTCTCGAATCTATCGACACAAACTGGGAACCGATGCCAAAGACGACCCCGTTGTTTACGAAGAAAAAGACGAAGAATTCAGTTGCTACGTCAGTAAAAGCCGGTCGCGAAAATATATCATGATCACGAGCGATCAAACCCTGAGCACGGAAGTTCGCGTGACGCTTGCCGCAAAGCCAGAAGGCGAATTTCAAGTTCTCCAGCCTCGCCAGGAAAATCATGAATACTCGGCCGATCACTTCGGGGATCGTTTCTATTTTCGAACGAATCGTAACGCGACCAATTTTTGTCTGATGAGTTCGGGGGAAGACAAAACGACGGCTGAAAATTGGACAACCGTGGTTGCCCATTCCGGAGAAGAATACTTTGCCGGGTTCGAACTGTTTGAAGATTTCATGGCGATCCAGGTGCGGCGAGAAGGCTTGATGCAGATTCGCTTTCGGATGAACGACGACAAGAAATGGAATCATCTCAAGTTCAATGACCCGGCTTACGTCGCACGGATATCCGCGACCGACGAACCGGGCACGAAATGGCTCCGCTATTCGTACAATTCGATGACGACTCCGAATAGCACGATGGAACGAAACGTCGAGACGGGCGAAGTCCGTTTGCTTAAGCAGACCGAAGTGCTCGGAGGTTTCAAATCGGAAAATTACAAATCGGAGCGCCTCTGGGTGAAGGCTCGAGACGGAGTCAAGGTGCCGGTATCGATTGTTTACCACAAAGACACCAAGATCGATGGCTCGGCACCCTGTCTTCTGTACGGTTACGGCTCATACGGCGCCAGCATGGATCCGTCATTCAATTCGTCCCGTCTGAACCTGTTGGATCGCGGATTCGTTTACGCGATTGCTCATATCCGTGGAGGCCAGGAACTGGGACGCCATTGGTATGAAGACGGAAAGCTGCTGAAGAAGAAAAATACCTTCACGGACTTCAATGACGTGGGGCGTTTCCTGATCGAAAACAAGTACGCGAGTTCAAAACGACTTTATGCTCGTGGTGGGTCGGCCGGCGGTTTGTTGATTGGGGCAGCCATCAATATGGAACCTGAGTTGTATCACGGGGTGATTGCCGACGTGCCCTTTGTCGATGTCGTTACGACGATGTTGGATACGTCGATTCCATTGACAACATCGGAGTTTGACGAATGGGGGAACCCGGCGGTCAAAGAGTACTATGACTACATGCTCTCTTACTCGCCCTACGACAACATCAAGGAAGCCAAATATCCAAACATGTTGGTTACGACCGGGCTTCATGATTCGCAGGTGCAATACTGGGAGCCGGCAAAGTGGGTCGCCAAGCTTCGGTACAAAAAGACGGATGACAACCTGTTGCTCATGAAAACGAACATGACAGCAGGCCACGGAGGTGCTTCCGGGCGTTTTGATCGATTCAAGGAAGTCGCACTGCGCCACGCATTTTTGCTTAAGCTTGCGGGAATCGACGAGTAGGATTCTCGGCTAGTGATCGAAATTGGATTGACGTCCATGAAATCGCTGTTGCCAAATCGACATTGCCCTAAAATGGCGAGAACGCGTAAACTGGCGGAATTGACGCCAGTTTCGCATCTCGTTTTGCGCCCCAATGCGTGCGCGCCGTTGATGCGGATTTCAGATAACGAGCAAATGGAGTTGCTTGGACATGAAACAGTTTGCGCTTCACGCATGCTTGATCACGACGATTGCCGTCGCGGTATTCTTTAGCAACTTGGGCAAGGCCCGCTTGTGGGATCGAGATGAACCACGCAATGCCGGTTGCGCCGCGGAGATGATGGAGCGAGGTGATTACGTCGTTCCCATGTTCAATGATGAGCTTCGACACCAAAAGCCAGTTCTTCTCTATTGGCTCATGATGTCGGCTTATGCGGTATTTGGTGTCAACGAATTTTCGGCTCGATTTTGGTCGGCTTTGCTGGCACTCGGAACGGTCTGGATGACTTATGCCATCGCACGCAGGCTCTTTCGGCCGGCGATTGGAATGATGTCAGCGATTGTGCTTTCGACGACCTTGATGTTCGGTGTCGCCGGTCGCGCGGCGACTCCCGACTCGGTTTTGATATTCTGCTCCACGCTCGCGCTTTTGATTTATGTATTCGGAACATTCGCGCGAAAGGAATCCTTGGATGACGCGCCGAAGCTTCGGGTGGAGAATCAATGGTTCCCGAGTTCCTGGGTTCTGGTTGCTTTGATGTACGCGGTGATGGGACTCGGTGTCCTTGCCAAAGGACTTGCTGGTGCAGTGCTGCCGACTGCCATTATTGGAATGTTCCTTTTGATTCAGCGATTGCCGGCGCTCAATGAATCGTTGCGAGACAGTCATAGCCGGTTTGGTTTGATGTTGATTGCGATCGCACGTACGTTTAATCCACTTCATTTTCTGAAAACCTGTTGGGCCATGCGTCCGCTCACGGCGATTGCGATGATCTTGTTGGTCGCCGCGCCTTGGTACATCGCCGTCGGTATTCAGACCGAAGGGGACTTTTTGAAAGAGTTTTTGATTGGGGAGCATTTTGGCCGTGCAACGACGGCGATGGAAAACCACCGTGGCAATCTGCTTTATTACCCGACGACCATCCTTCTTGGATTTTTTCCTTGGTCGATTTTCGCCATTCCTGTGATGATATGCCTCGATCGTTGCTTTGTTCGAAAAGATAGTTCAGCAAGCGGACTCGCATTTCTCGCCTGTTGGGCGCTGGTGCAAGTCGGAATCTTTTCGGTCGCAAAAACGAAACTGCCAAGCTACATCACGCCCTGCTATCCCGCTTTGGCCATGCTCACGGCATTTTTCATGTGGCGGGTTTGGGAACGTTCGACAACCGTTAACGCATGGTGGATGCGCGGGAGTTTTGCCGCGCTTGCTTTGGCTGGTCTGGGCATCGGCATCGGAATGATATTCGTCGGCAAAGAATACTTGGCCGGTGAAATTCGGTTGGCATTTTTCGGAATCGTTCCCCTGGTTGGCGGTGTGGTCGCGCTGATCGGTTTCTGGAAAGACCGCCCCAAAGTTGCAATTGGATCGATGTTTGTAACCGCCGTGCTTTTTGTTGGTTGTTTCTTCGGTATCGGCACCGTGATTGTCGATTCACACCAGCAAAGTTATCAGGTCACCGCAAGGGCCAATGAGCTTGCGCCAGAAGCACCTTTGGCAACTTACCGTTGCCTGGAGTCCAGTTGGGTCGTCTACGCGGATCGCCCAATCATCGAGTTATTCCCCGTCGTTGATGAATCAGAGTCGGTTGATTCGGAACGGGCGCGGTTTTGGCACGACCAACCAGACATGCCTGTGATGCAATACCTGGACGAAAACCCTGGCGGTCTGATCATTACGCGAACGGATACGCTCGATGAGCTAAAGCCATTCTTGCCCGACGGGTACGAAGTTCTCGGTCGTGCACCCTTTTTTCTGCAGAAGGACGAATTGGTCTTGATTGGGCCCTCGGAATCAAAATCGAATCCGATGGCAAGGCAGGCTTCGGCGTCTCGTTTCTCATTTGTCCGTTGAGGTCGCGATCGAGCTACGCGTCAGCGTTAGGGCGAAAACGAGCCTGAATGGCTTGTAGTTCATTCAATGGCTGCTCACAGGAGTAGTCTTCACAAAGATAAAGTGTCGATTTTCCATCGATGGGCGATTTACCTTCATGGATTTTCTCGGACAGGGCAGGGCAGCCCCGAAGCTCTTCAAGGGTGCCGCTTACCAGACTTGTGGTCGGCATCCACTGAGTTCCGAGAAAGCGAATGATCTCGTTCGCATCTTCGCAATCGTTTTTGCTTTTGACCACAATCGCCTGCCTCGAACTTCGAGAAACGAGATCCATCGCGAGCAACATTTGGCCACAAGCCAGCGGGCTTTTTTGTACAAAGGGTAAGGCCCACTCGATGGTCTTCCTTGCATACTCTTCGAATCGGCTTTGACCGGTCAGCCGAGCGAGACGGGTTAACGCGAAAGCGGCCATTCCATTTCCGCTGGGAATACTGCCGTCGTGGTGATCTTTGAACCGGGAAATGAGGTCATCTTGTTCTGCCGCGGTAAAGAAAAAGCCACCCTGATCCGTGTCCCAAAATCGTTCAATCATTCGATCTGCCAAAGCCAAAGCTCGGTTGAGATTTTCCAGGTTAAGCGAGCAAGTGCAAAGTGCGTTCAGCAGATAAGCATGATCGTCGAGGAAGCCGTCAATTTTGTCGACGCCCTGTCGGAAACTGTGTTTTATCGTAAGGTTCGCATCCAAATGCCGGGTTGCAAACGCCCTGTTTTTCTCGATTTGGAGCGATATCGCTTGGTTGTTTCGCACCGAGTTGTAGATCGCCAGCGCTTCCAGCGCCACCGCGTTCCAGCTGGTTAGGACTTTATCATCCTTGCTGGGACGAACCCGTTTGTTTCTTGCGGAGAGTAGTTTGTCACGCGACTCTCGCATCTCTGCACGAAGGGCCGACTTGTCGATGTTTCGGGAGTTAGCAAAATCACCGTAGTTGATTTTCAGGTTGAGATTGTTTTTGCCTTCGAAGTTGCCGTGAGCGGTGACACCATAAAGGTGACAAAAGCGCTCCGCCTGCACTTCTCCGAGAAGCTGTTCAATTTCCCCGGGAGTCCAAACGTAAAACTTACCTTCTTCGCCTTCGCTGTCCGCGTCTTCACTGCTGTGGAACCCGCCAGCTTCGTCGAGCAAGTCGCGCGTAAGGTATTCAACAATCTTGTCGGCAACACGCAGGTAGCTTTCCTTTTTGGTGGCCAGGTAGGCTTCCGTGTAGACCCGGAGCAGTTGTGCGTTGTCGTAGAGCATTTTTTCGAAATGCGGGATTAACCAATGGCGATCGGTGCTGTAACGAAAGAATCCACCGCCCAAGTGGTCATGGATCCCTCCGTAAGCCATCTTGTTGAGATTGATTTCGACCATCTTGAGGCAGCGCTCGTGGTCGATCGGGAGGGAGGCTTCGGCCGAATCGGTTTCGGATTCATTGGTTCCAATTCGAAGCAGAAACTGCAAATCCATCGGGTGCGGGAACTTGGGTTCCGTTCCAAATCCACCCTGTTCAAAATCAAAGTTTTGCTCCATCTTGGCGGCAGCCAGATTCAGCAACCCGCGGTCCCAACTTGAAAGTTCCCGTTTTGGTCGCAATGAGTCGTTAAGCCAGCCAGTGATCTGAAGCGACTGTTGCTCAACGGCTTCACGTTGTTCTCGAAACGCCTGGTGCACATGTCGTATCACACTGTCGAAGCCTGGCATTCCGACCCGGGACGTCGGCGGCCAATACGTGCCCCCAAAAAAGACATGTCGCTGAGGCGTAAGAAAGGCGGAAAGCGGCCAGCCGCCTTGCCCATTCCGCAACGCCGAAACGGTTTGCATGTAAATGTGGTCAAGGTCAGGACGTTCCTCGCGGTCCACTTTGATGTTTACGAAAAATTCATTTAGATAGTTGGCGATCTCCTCGTTCTCAAAGCTTTCGTGTTCCATCACATGGCACCAATGGCAGGCGGAGTAGCCAATGGACAAAAAAATCGGTTTGTCTTCGCGTTTCGCTTTTTCCAAGGCCTCGCTCGCCCAGGGATACCAATCGACTGGATTGTTGGCATGTTGAAGCAGGTAGGGGCTCGATTCGTCCGCAAGGCGATTTGGCATTGGTTTTTCCGTTGAGGGTGACCGTTGTTGAAACCTGACGGTCGATAGCAGAGTTCGATCGTAGTGGGAGCCAAGTGGTTGCAGCTTACCAAATGTTTTGGTGGAGCAAATCGGATACAATACTCGGCATCAGTAACAGTGATTGATCTGGCAGAGAATGAAAATGATTAAGTTCGGGAATACGCTCGTTATTTTTTTGGTTTTGACTTTTGCGACCACTCACATTCAAGGTCAGGAGAAGTTAACTGGCAAGGATTTGTTGGCATCTGCCAAGAAAGGTGACCTGGCCGGGGTCAAAAAAGCTCTCGATGATGGAGTCGATGTGAACAGCGCAACGGAATATGGCGCGACGGCTCTTACCTATGCCAGTGATCGCGGTAACCTGGACATCGCAAAGCTACTTGTTGAGAAAGGTGCAGACGTCAACAAAAAGGATACGTTTTACGGCTCCACAGCAATTACCTGGGCGGCCTACGGTGGTCACACAAAAATCATCAAGTTACTGTTGGACAACGGTTCGAAGGGGGCGGATCAGGTTTTGTTTACGGCTGTTTCATCAGGCAATAAAGAAATGGCGAAGGTCGTTATTGACTCGGGCAAAGCTTCGAAGTCTTCGATCGCTCGCGCCAAAATGATGTTGGCATCCAATCCGAAAGAAGACTTCAAGGAACTTTTTGACAAGTTGGAAGCGGGCGACGAAAAAACGGAGTATAAGGCTGAGCCAGAACAGCTGAAAAAACTCGCGGGAAACTTTGAGTCGGCCAGCGGCGTCAAGGTTACCTTCAAATTTGAAGACGGTAAGCTCCTGGCCGGTAACACGGGTGGAAGCCGTTTTCTTCCGCTGACGCCTGTTGCAGAAAATCAATTCGAGCTGGGAATCGTCAAGGTAAGCTTCATTCTCCGTGGTGAGGAAGTTCGCGCGATTCGTTGGGTTGCTGACGGTTCCAACATTACATTGCGACCGGTCGCTAAGTCGGCACCCAAAACGAAAACCGATGTGCCCGAAGCAAAATCCGAATACCCGGAAAGCAGTGCGGAATCGAAAGCGGCCGATTTGGCGATCTCTTCACCAAACTGGCCACAGATTCGAGGCAACGGTGCACGGGGCGTCGGCGAAGGCCAGAATCCACCCGTCGAGTTTGATGCGGAAACGGGCAAGAACCTGCTTTGGAAAACTCCCATTGGTGGACTTGCCAATTCGAGCCCCGCCGTTTGGGGCGATCGTTTGTTCTTGACGACGGCGATCAGCGACGCGGACCAGGCCGGACTGCGGACCGGAAACTACGGGGATGTCAAATCGGTTGATGATAACAGCGAGCATTCTTTTGAGGTTTTCTGCCTCAACAAGAAAACCGGTGAAATTATCTGGAAACGTCAAGCGATCAAAGCCAAGCCAAAGGTGAAACGGCACCTGAAAAGCACGCATGCGAATCCAACGCCCGCCACGGACGGAAAACATGTCGTCGCGTTCTTTGGCAGCGAAGGACTCTATTGCTACTCGGTCGATGGCGAACTGCTTTGGAAGAAAGACCTGGGCACTTTGGATAGCGGTTGGTTTTACGATTCGGGCTACCAATGGGGCTTTGGGGCGTCACCGATCATCTACAAAGGCAATGTGATTGTTCAGTGCGATATCCAGGAAAACTCGTTCATCGCAGCCTATGACCTGAAATCGGGTTCGGAGATCTGGCGGACCGATCGAAAAGAGATTCCGTCCTGGTCGACGCCAACGATCGTAAGCACGAAAGACGGCGACATCCTCGTGACCAACGCGACGAAAGCGGCCCGTGCCTACAATCCGGAAAATGGCAAAGAGCTTTGGAGTCTTGAGGGACACAGCGAAATCGTGGTTCCCACTCCCTTCATGGCCCACGGACTCATTTTTCTTTGCAGCGGATACAGCCCAATTCAACCCATTTACGCGATCAAGCCAACTGCAAAGGGCGATATCACGTTGCCGAAAGGCGAATCGAAAAGTGAAGCAATCGAGTGGAGCCAGAAACGCGGCGGACCCTACATGCCGACGCCGATTTGTTACGGTGACTATTTGTACGTTTGTTCTAACTCGGGAATTCTGACCTGCATTCAGGCCACAACCGGTAAACGGGTTTATCGAAAGCGAATCAGTTCGCCGACGTCGGCAAGTTTCGTGGGCTCGCCGGTTGCCGCCGATGGGCATATTTACTTTCCTGGCGAGACCGGTTACGTGATCGTCGTCAAAGCCGGCCCCAACTACGAGAAAGTTGCGAATAACAAAGTGGGGGAGAATATCCTTTCGATCCCGGCAATCTCGGAAGGCGTCATTTACGTTCGCGCACAAAAACACATTTTTGCTTTTGGCAAGAAGGACTAGGTCGCGGCCTAATTGACTTCGCGGATCTCAAGAAATTGGAGGGAAACCAGATGAGTTCAATGCCACTAAGGATATCGCTGGTTGCGATCGTTCTGGGTTGCCTGATTCCGGCTTTTTCGACGGCTCAGGATCGCGCCAATTTAAAAGTTGAGCCCTCCATCAAAGCTCAGATCATTGGCAAACTCGAATTCGCGAGCGAAAAGGAAGGCTCGGGTGCTCTGTTCGTTAAAGTGAAAGATGTTGTTTGGCATCTCAAGCTGAGCGACAAACTTGTGGAATCCGAAAAGTGGCAACCGTTGGTTGGTCGCAGTGTTTTGGCGTCCGGGAAAATTGAAATTGCCCAAGGAAAAGACGGTGACAAGAGCCCGAAAACGAGATGCATCGTTCATGTTGATGCCTTGACGATTCTCGTGACACCAGGGTTCGCGGATCACGAAAGGTCGGAGAAGGCCTGGGAAACCTGCGTTACGCTAGACGCGGCGTGCAAACTCTACTGCCTTAATGTTGGCCGCTATCCGCATCGCCTCGATGACCTGGTGGTTTGCCCGAATGGAATGACCAGGAAAAAATGGAAAGGGCCTTACCTAAAATTAAAGGAGATTCCACTTGATCCATGGGGCAATTGGTACGAATACGACTTCGATATGAATACAGGTGTGAAGATCGTTTCCCATGGGCCCGACGGAGTACGCGGCAGCGAGGACGATATTACCAATTCCAAAAAGTAACCCTGTCGATGAATTCGGAGTTACTTTTCTTTCTTTTCTCGATCGGCCAGTTTGTATTGGTTGATCAAGTTTCGAATGCTTTTGTATTGAGCTTCCCATGCGTTTGGGCTGTATCCGCCGGCCAACGTAAGGACCACCGGGACTTCGCGTTTGACACAGGCCTCTACCAGCATTTGATCTCGTTTGACAATCCCATCATGTGTCATGGCGAGCGATGTCAAAGGATCATTGTTTAGCGTGTCGCACCCGCCGATGATAAAGCAGATATCGGGTTTGGATTTTTCGAAGAGTTCATCCAGGTTGTCGCCAAGGATTTTCAAAAATTCCTCGTCACCCGTTCCAGCGGCAACTTCAATGTCCCAGTCGCTGTTTTCCTTCGGGATTGGGTAGATGTCCCCCTGGTGAATCGAAAAGGTAAACGTCGAGTCGTCGTCGGCCAGGCAGACGGCCGTCCCGTTGCCCTGATGGGCGTCGACATCGATGATCAGGGCTCGATTGATTTGGTTGGAATTTTGAAGACGCCGAATGGCAATCGGCACGTCGGCGTAGATACAGAATCCTTCGCCCCGGTCAGGCTTCGCGTGGTGGTAACCACCACCGATGTTGATTCCAATCCCATTTTTCATCGCCAACTCAGCCGCGAGGATCGTACCGCCGGACGCCTTGCGGAAAGGTTTAAGAATGGCATGGTCCAATGAAAAGGGGTAGGCAAGGAGTAATTCGGATTCGAGGTACTTGGCCAACTGACGACGCTTTTTCAGTTTGTCGATATACGAAGGATCGTGAATCAACAAAATGTCTTTTCGTGTGAGTGGGTCGGGTTCGTGGGCGGAATCCTTCTCGACCAGTTTATCCTCCAGCAACTGCTTGTAGATCTTTTCGTACTTCCGGATGTCAAAGGGATGAGCCTTTTCCAGTCCGCCCAAGTCGATCAAATATTTGTCGGAATAGACCAGGCTCACTTGGGCCGATTTTGCTTTCGGCTTGCTTGTTGAGGCATTGGGCGTCGTCGTTTTTTTGCCTTCACCAGGATTCTTGGGTTCCTGATTCGTGCTGTCCGGTTTCCCATTTATGTCTGGACGTCCATTTGGTGGATCGCCGCAGCCTGCCAAGATAAGGCTGATCGAAATGCAGGCCGCGTTCAGTGCGATCAAGAGACTTCGCAACATCGTTGATTCCCATACGGATTCAATGTTTTCGGAGGGCGCAATCGGAACGCGAGATTGGTCCAGGATTTGGATACCGATTTTTATATTTTACGTGGCGTCGTCGCGGAAAAAGGCGAATTGTCGCTCAGATCGATTGGATAATGATCTGAGACTTCAAGCCGCCTAGTCGTCGATAAAGGCTGTATCATATCGACGTCTTCTTCGTCGTCGGCGAATGGTTCTCAGGCCGCCGCCTTCGACAAACCAATAACCGCCAAGCACTTTATAGAAAGTAAGTAACAACAGGGCTCCTGCTGTTCCGACGGCGAAGCCTTTGACGCTGATAGGAGAAATCAGCTGGCTGGGATAAAGCAGTTTCAACACGGCGACCCCAATCAACGTTCCGACGATTCCCATCAGCAAAGTCGCAATCGCACCTCCGGGGTCTTTACCCGGCATGATTGCTTTGGCGGTGAGGCCAATCACCGTACCGTAACCGACCCAGGTCAAAATCAAATTAGCGAATTCAGCGAGCTGGGAATTGTCGGGCATCGTGAGGATCATCCATGAAAAACTCACATCCGTTGGCGCAACCATTGCGTCGTCGGTTCAGGAAGCCGTTTTTTAGCAGATCCGGATTCGGCCGGATACTCGAAACACAAATGTTTGTGCTAGCGACTGTTCATGCGACCGACGAGATCAAGCAACCGACTGGGGGTTACCTTCTCGGGCCGATTTCGTCTGCAGATGACACATTCGGATTGCATCTTTGGCCAGATTGCCGGCAAGGATTGGCGATGGTGTATTGGTTTCCACCGATTTCTTGACTTCTCGAATTTCGGCTTCGAATCCGGCGATATCGCTATCGGCTTCAACCACCGGCCGCTCGACGCTGCCATCAGCTTTGAGGATCTTCAAAGGCATGCTCTCAGGCTCGTCGGCGAATGCTGCAAACTCGAATTGCATGGTTGCCTCTTCAAGATGGATTTCGAAACCGTGATTGAAGGGCCGACCTTGCTGATGAATGACTCCCGAAACGGCAGAAACGACGACTCGTGGATCTTCAAATCGGAATAGCGAATTGCAGTATTCAATCACGTCTCCACGAAAACGTGCGGAAGCGTCAATGGTGGTTGGCATGCCGAATAACATCCGGATCAGATGGGCGTCGTGCACGTGAAGGTCCAGCATCGGGCCCCCAACCTGGTCGGGATCATAAAAGTTGTTTAGCCAAACGGGATCGGAGATCACCCGACGAAATGTGCCGCCCAAAAGATGACCAAATGTTTTTTCGGCAATGTGCTTTCGGGCGATTTCATATTCGGGAAAAAACGGAAGAACATGTCCGACCAAAAGGAGTTTGGAATTTCTCTCGGCAGCTTTGACCATTTGGTCGCATTCATCGGTCTTTAGCGCAAGCGGTTTTTCGCAAAAAACGTGTTTCCCAGCATCGAGCGATTGGAGCGTTGCCTGGCAATGGAAACTGGGGGGAAGACAGATGTCTACCACGTCGAAGTCTCCGTTGGCGAGAAACTCATCCAGTGATTCGAAAACGCTGATTTCGCTGAGATCCACGTTTTCACCTGGCGGCCCGAAATTTCCTTTAATCCCCGTCCAGTCGCCAGCCCGTTTGGCGGGATCGGTTTCGCAGATGGCGGTAACCTGCATTCCCTCCACTTTCTGGTAGGAAAGCCAATGGATCCAGCCCATGAATCCGACACCCACAATTCCAACTTTAATCATCATTTCCGCCTTCAAAAAACTTGTCGTCTGACCATAGCTTAAAGTTTGGCGATGATTTTTAGTAGTCAACGCCCGCTGGCACCCATCCGGCTGGAAAATGTTCGTGCACCGACCGATGTTCTTTGCCTCGTCGAGTCCTATAATTGCTAGACAACAGGGCGAAAAAAAGCAATTCAAACAAGGCTTCGAGTAAAGGAAACCCATGCCCGTCGAAATGCGGCTTTCGCGCATCATCATCAGTGAAATCAGCGAACAACAATACGTGTTTCTCTCCGAGGTCGATGGGAGTCGTCAGTTTCCAATCGTGATTGGAATGTTCGAGGCGATGAGTATCGATCGTAGGGTCAAGCAAGTGCCACGACCCAGACCTCTGACCCATGATTTGATCATTGACTCTGTCGAACAAATGGGTGGCGAACTGGATTCGGTGGTCATTTCAGATTTGCGCGATCACACCTACTACGCCAGTTTGCGGGTGAAGTATGATGGCGAAATCATCGAGATCGACTCACGGCCTTCCGACGCCATTGCCGTCGCCGTAACACATGAACCTGTGCTGCCCATCTACGTTTCGGAAGAAGTCATCGAAGAAGCCATGTCATCCGACTAGCGAATCTCTCGACAAGCGAAATTCCCGAAAGACGTTTCCGCGATTTTCGCGCCTTGATTAGGCATGTGCAAATACGAACTCTGCATTGATATGGCATGTGCAAAAAAGATCGGTTTCCCACACCGACTCGATCCCTGAACCAGCCCCCATGGACGCAAAACGAGCAAAAAATACGGGCCAGAATAACCGGTACAAGCACGAAGCGCCAGCGAGTGGTTCTTTCCCAGTTCCAACCAATCCTTGCGAACACGAAGCACCAGCGAGTGAATCGTTGCCGCGAAGTCGATTCACTTCGCCTCACGGCTACCGATCAATTGGCGATTCATGGAACCGCGCACAAAAAAAGGCGGCTGGATGCCGCCTTGGAATTCGATTTTGGATTCGCATCACTCGCGTGGGCGAACAGCGCCGGTGAGGCCACTGTAATCGTGGCGATCTTCCACGTGCCAGAGTGGTTGGCCCAATTCGACACGACGACGAAGTTCTTCAATCTTTGCATCCGATCCGGCTGGGGCATCGGTCGCTTCAAAATCGTCGCCGGCTTCTGGAAGGAAGTCTTCGTCATGGCCGTATTTCAGGATCGCCTCAAATACGTTGTTCACTTTCTTTTTCGCGGTCATCAAATCAACCTCGTTTTTAATGTGTCGATGTTTTTTCGGTTTAATTTCGCTCGCGGACTGGGTTACGCAGAGTTAGTGCTGATACATCGTCCCTTGACTGATTCTTGGTGTGTAACTCGTCCGATTCAGGTTCGCGATTCGGAAGGACGGTCCGTACCGATAACGCGTTAAAACTCAATAAATCTCAAGCAAATGGCCGTGCAGAGCCAAGCCTTGAAACGCCATCCTTGTTTCAGCGTCCGTGCAAGAAAGAATCCATTTTCATTCAAAGCCCAAGTGAACTGCTGCAGGCGTCATGTCCTACGGGAAGAACCGTATTTACCGGAATTCTTAACCGGATCGTTTTCGTTTACGGTTGGTGCAGTCACTCGACTTCCGAGCACGAGAAGTATTATTTAGCAGCCGTTTTTAAAGTCAAGAAAATTATTTTTCTTTGGGGGATAATTCCCCGAAAAGCGGGCGGAGGTTCGATTTGCGTTTCGCTTGGGCCCGACTGGCCCCGGCCAATTTAGCCTTTCGTAATGGTCAATTCGAAAGGAAAAGTTTGTGCATATATTCACAAGCGCCTCGATTTCCCGGGTTGGATGTCAAATTGGCCGACATCCTTTATGTTATTAACGGCAACATTAGCTCCCGACAGTCGGCCCCTTAATCAGGATTCTGGCCCTACCCCCCCTTTACGGATTTGCTGACTTTGGGAGCAACTAAATGGATTGAAATGGACATTTGGCAAGCAACAATTCGACTTGAACCCAAACGACGCGGTTTCCACCTGGTTTCCGACGAAATTCTCCAACAGCTACCCGAAATTGGACATTTCGAAACGGGAATCCTGTTTCTTTTGATTCAGCATACGTCCGCGTCCCTGACTCTCAATGAAAACGCCGATCCGGACGTCCGCAGAGACTTTGAAATGGCGATCAACCGAATCGTACCGGAGTCGTTTCCCTACACCCACACCTGCGAAGGGCCTGATGATATGCCTGCCCACATCAAGGCTTCCATGTTGGGCTTTAGTCTTCAGATTCCGATTACGAACGGAGGGCTTAACCTGGGGACTTGGCAGGGAATTTATCTTTGCGAGCATCGCAATCACGCGACTGGTCGAAAGTTGGTCGCGACCGTGTTAGGCAATAAGAACCAGGATGGCTTAAAGCATCGATGAACGTCGAGGCCCAATCCGAAAATGAGAGCGCTATTGAAGTCAGAGGTGCGCGCAGCAACAACCTGAAAAATCTAAATGTTGCGCTGCCGGCAGGTAAATTGGTGGTCATCACCGGCCCTAGCGGTTCGGGCAAGTCGAGCCTGGCAATTGACACGATCGTCGGCGAAGGACAGCGCCAATTCATCGAGAATCTCTCGAGCTATTCACGTCAATTCATCGATCAGCTTCCGCGCCCGGACGTCGACGAAGTTCGTGGGTTGCCGCCAACCGTTTGCATCAATCAACGACGGGGACAACTGAATCCGAGAAGCACCGTCGGGACGCAAACCGAAATTTACGATCGATTGCGCCTGTTGTTTGCCCGGGTTGGAACCATTCATTGCCCAAAGTGCGATGCGGTGATTCGTCAAAAATCGATTGATCAAATCGTTCACGAGGTTCAACGTCTTGGGCAAGGAACCAAGCTGATGATTTTGGCTCCGATGGTCCGCGGCCAGGAAGGCGTTCATCAGCCCATTATCGAGACCATCCGAAAAGAGCGACTTGTTCGCCTTCGAATCGACGGAGAAATCAAAGACATCGACGACCTTTCCGATGACGATACTACGTCGAAAACGAATATCGAGGCGATTACGGATCGGATTGTAGTGAAACCGGAAAGTGAATCTCGTTTGATCGAGTCCATCCGTTTGGCCGATCGTCTCGCGGAAGGTTTGGTGTTGGTTGTGGCCATGCAAAGGGAAAAAGATGGCAAGCCGGTTTCGAATCCTCAATGGGAGGAGACGCTTTACAGCACCCGATATCGATGTCCCAATTGCTCATTTTCCATTCCTGAAATCGAACCCCGGTCATTCAGCTTCAATAGTCCTCACGGGCGATGCATCGAATGTGATGGACTTGGTGGAGTCGAGGATTTTCAGGTCGGGAAGGTGGTTCCGACGAGCTCACTTGCGTTTCGAGATGGTGCTGTTGCGGCTTGGGGAAGTCTGTCGGTAGAACAGCGTGACACAGCCCTGAATGAGCTAGGACCAATTCTGCATCGACTCAACGCGACCGTCGAGACGAAATGGGACGACTTGAATTCAGGTGAACGGGAACTGCTTTGGTCAGGTGAGGGAAAAGCGGCAATCGGACTGAAAACGATTTTGACCAAGGAATATGTGACTTGCCGCTCAAAGCCTCGCTTGAAAGAGCTGGAATCGTTTCGGGGGATCACGACCTGCGAACAGTGCCAGGGTTCACGTCTGGGGCCTGCGGCTGAAACGGTTCAGATCGGCGGCTCGACGATCTATGAAGTTTCCCAAATGTCGCTGCGCGAGCTCGGCATTTTTCTGCGTGATCTTGTTTTCGAGACGGAGGACGCGCCCATCGCCGAGCCGATCATCGACGAAATTCAGAGTCGGCTCCGTTTTCTCATCAAGGTCGGTTTGGAATATTTGTCCCTTCATCGATCCGTTGCGTCATTGAGCGGTGGAGAATTTCAACGAATTCGACTCGCCAATGCAATCGGAACCGGGCTGACGGGAATCTGCTATGTTCTCGACGAACCAACGATTGGGCTTCATTCGCGTGACGTTGATCATCTGCTCGAAACGATGCGCGAGCTGCAGGCGCGAGGCAATACGATCCTCGTGGTTGAGCACGAAGAGGCAATTATGCGTGCCGCAGACTGGATCATTGATATGGGCCCTGTTGCAGGTCGCGAAGGCGGGAGAATCGTCGCCGAAGGCGAGCCGGATGATTTGATCGCAGCCGGAATTGGACCCACCGCGGCCTGGCTGAAAAAAGAAATGGCCACCGAGACTTTGGCCGATGATGGTTCAAGATCCGATTCGATTCAGCTAGTTGGCGCGTGTGGATTCAATTTGAAGGACGTTGATGTCGAGTTGCCCACGGGCAAACTGGTCGCCGTTTCGGGCGTAAGTGGCTCGGGGAAAACGACGCTGATTCGCCGGACCCTGTATCCGGCTTTGGTCAATCATCATCAATTCGACCAACTCGAATGCAGTCCCTACCAAAGCCTAAATTGCCCTGTGCAATTCGAAAAAATAACCTGGGTCGATCAGGCACCCATCGGGGTCTCCGGACGGGGGTGCCTGGCAACGTACAGCGGGGTATTCTCCGATATTCGAGCCTTGTTTGCCGCGACCAAGTTTGCCAAGTTGCGAGGTTATCGCAGCAACCGTTTCAGCTTTAACTCGGAAGCGGGCCGCTGTCCGGTTTGCAAGGGTTTGGGCCAAACCCGTGTCGAGATGAAGTTCCTGCCCGACTTCTATGTTCCCTGCCAAACTTGTGGTGGCACTCGATACAACCGAGAGACACTTCGAGTGAAATTCAATGGGAAGACCATCGCTGACATTTTGAATTTACAAGTGGATGACGCGATCGCGTTCTTCTCAAATATCGAAAAGATCCATCGAGTCCTGCTGCGATTTCAGGAAGTTGGTCTCGGTTACGTGACGCTTGGGCAGCCCTCCAACACACTTTCGGGTGGTGAGTCGCAGCGTCTCAAGTTGGCGAACGAACTTGCGACGCCTCAACTTGGGAAGGTTCTTTTCTTGCTGGACGAGCCAACGACCGGGCTGCATTTTGTCGACGTCGAGCGTCTTGCCAATGTGCTTCGCGCCCTGGTGAACCTTGGGCATAGCGTGGTGTGTATCGAACACAATCTCGATCTCATCAGGAGAAGCGATTGGGTCATCGAAATGGGCCCGGGTGCGGGTGAACAAGGCGGTTCGGTCGTGGCAGCCATGCGACCTGATGAGCTCGCTCAGGCGGACGCTTCTGCAACCGGCACGGCACTCAAAAATCAATTTCAAAATCGCAGTTGAACTGAGTAACGTCAATTGGGAAACCACAGCCGACGTTGATTCTGGTGTCGTTGTCCAGGCAAGTTTCATTTATATTTGCATTAGCGTCTGATGAAGGCGCTCAATACCAACGTTGTTTTTGACTCGAAAGCCAAGGCTCCAAAGTGAAGCAAATTTATCTGGATTACAACGCGACGACCCCGATTGCGTCCAGCGTGATTGAAGTCATGCAGCCGTTTCTAACGGAGCATTATGGAAATCCCTCCAGTTCCCACGTGATGGGTCGGGCATGTGCCGAAGCCGTTGAAGACGCACGAATGCATGTTGGCTCGTTGCTTGGAGTCGATCGCGAAGAAGTTGTGTTTACGTCGGGGGGGACCGAAAGTAACAATCTCGCCATCGTGGGTGCCATGTTGGCTGCCGGGCCTCCAGGCGATGGCCATCTCATCGTTTCGTCCATTGAACATCCAGCCGTCATTGCACCTGCGCGGCATTTGGAAAGCCTGGGCTACGACGTTTCCTTTGTCGATTGTGACGAAACCGGCGTCGTTCAACCCGAGGCGATTCAGGCTTGTTTCCGCCCAGATACACGTCTGGTCAGTATCATGCACGCCAATAACGAGATTGGGACCGTTCAGCCCTTGCGGAAGATCGGTGAGATCTGCAGCCAAAACAACGCATTATTTCATACGGACGCGGCCCAAAGCGTTGGCAAGATTTCAACGATGATCGACGAAATCGGTGTGGATATGTTGACCATCGCGGGCCACAAGATCTACGCGCCGAAAGGGGTTGGGGCGCTATTCGTGCGAGAAGGGGTCGCGCTCGAGCCGGTCATTCATGGTGCCGGTCACGAGAACGGGATCCGCCCCGGAACGGAAAACGTGCCTTACATTGTTGCATTGGGGCAAGCCTGTAAACTGGCAACCAAGTCAACCGACAATGCAGGTGATCGAATGACTTTGCTCCGAGACCGTCTCGCCAATCATTTGGAGAAGGGAGTTGGGAGCGAACTGATCATCAACGGTCAGCACGCGCCTCGTCTTCCCAATACACTGAGTGTTGTGTTTCCCAATGCGGATGCCAATTCCATGCTGCGCCGGATCCCGGAGCTTTGCGCTTCGACCGGCGCTGCCTGCCATAGCGATTCGGACAATTATTCATCGACGCTGCGAGCACTTGGGCTTTCACGCGAGCAAGCCATGGCAACCATTCGACTTAGTGTCGGTTGGCAAACTTCTGAAGAAGAAATCGATCATGCAGCCAGCTTGCTGTTAGATGCTTGGGAAAACGACGGCGTATAACAAGTCGTTGCACTTGGATCATGGTGGCTCGTGCTATTCGGGTTACCCAGCTTATCATTTGGTTAGCGGTGTTTGATTCTCCCTTAAAAAACCGGGATTATTTGTTGATTTCTAGGGCCTAATTGCTTTTTGAAATCAAAAAACTGGGTTAAGCTCCCCGTACCTTATTCTCTGTTTTCATCAAAATTTGGGGGGCCCTGCCATGACGCGTATTCGCGCGCGCGTTTCGATTTCCGTTCTGGGAATCGGAACCATCTTTCTGTTTTCTGTTGTTTCATTTGCCCAACAACGTAATCGTTCGGACTACAAGCAACTTCCCACGGTCGCGGTCGATACGAATGAGATCTATGTTCAGCTTGACGAGGGAACGGATGTCCATTCTTTCGCGAAGGAGAATGGACTTGAATTCAAACGGACGTTCATGAGCAACGCCAATCGTCATGTTTTGGTGGCTTCGACTGTCCAACAGGCGAACGAATTGGTTTCCAAGTTGGAAGGTTCAAGCCAGGTTCAATTGGTAGGCAATAACCAACGTGTTAATTTGGAGCGCTACTGGACGCCAAACGATCCGTATTTTGGAATGAATCGATTGGGGGGCCAATGGCATTTGAAGAACGATATCCCGGGTTCTGGAGGCGTTAGCTCCAAGGCCATGGGCGCGTGGGCCCAAGGTTTCACGGGCGCCGGTGTCCAGATTGGGATCGTGGATGATGGCATTGAGCACAGCCATGCGGATTTGTCGCCCAATTACAACGCGGCCTACAGTTACGACTTTGGACAGGGAGATTTTGACCCGTCGCCGGTGGGAGCCAACGACAACCACGGAACCGCGGTTTCCGGGATTGCCGCAGCGAAAGGCGGCAATGGAATTGGAGGCACCGGAGCAGCGCCAAACGTAAGCTTCTCGGGAATCCGCTTGGATTTTGCTGGTGGTAACACGGTTGCGGACGTTGCCGATGCGACGGCTTATCAAAACGCCAACATTCAAATCAAAAATCACAGCTATGGTGTCACGCAGTTGTTCTATGACAATCCGCTGGTCAACAACGTCATTTCGAATCAGTCGCCAAATACCATTCACGTCTATGCCGCTGGTAATTCCCGCTTGGATGTCGGTAAACGACACACGGCGAGCAACCCCAACACGATCATGGTCGGTGCCGTTGGCTACGACGGCGTTCGTTCGGTGTACACCCAATATGGCGCGCCGATCATGGTGGTTGCGCCGACTTCCGATCACGATCTGTTTCCTACTTACACGACGACGACCGTGGATCGGGCGGGCTCCAATGGCTACAACGATGCGACCGGAACGGACTACAACAACTCGGATGGGCTGGCCAATCCCACTGGATACACCGGGCGATTCGGGGGAACATCCTCGGCAGCACCGTTGGTAACGGGAATTTTGGCATTGGCACAGGAAGCCAATCCGGACATGAATGTTCGGGTGGCGAAACATTTGCTGGTGATGACCAGTCAGAAAGTTGATTTGACCAACAACGATCCGCAAAGCGATGGTGGTTGGCGGGCAAACGGCGCGGGACACCTGATCAATCAAAATTATGGTTTCGGAGTTATCGACGCAGAGGCACTCGTGGAAGCGGCCGTCCATTACACGGAATTGAGTGATCTGGAAATCGAAAGCACCGGGATCATTACAGTGAACCGTGACATCGACACCAACGCGAGCAACACGACCATCGCGGAACAGTTTACATTGGGCAGCGACACACCACTCGAGGATGTTTTGGTCACATTGAATTTCGATCATGACTGGCGTGGCGACTTGGAAGCTTATTTGACTTCGCCATCGGGTTTCCGATCTCGATTGTTCCGACAATACGGAAGTGACACTGCCTTCGGGAACTTTGAATGGACCTTTCGTACGGTTGGGTTCTGGGGTGAAGAAGGGCAGGGCACTTGGACGCTGGAAATGGTCGATACGTTTACCGGGGATGCCGGGGGAACGTTGAATTGGTTTTCAGTCGATGCCTACCGGGGGACTCTGAGTTCGACCGCGGTCCCCGAACCGAGTTCGGTCATTTTTCTTGGCTTGGCTAGTTTGGCCTGGCTTGGTCGAAGACGCCGAAAAAAATAGACATTTCCACCCAGAAACCGAAAAACCTGCAGTTTCGTTGCAGGTTTTTTTTGTTTTTTCCTATCCTGGCTGATTCCAAATTCGCGTTTCCTTTTGCAGGCGACTAACGGGTACGGGACCCGTTGGCGGCGAAATCGGCGAATCAAAATTTGATCTCGCATCGGTCAAACTGGTTGGAGCAAAATCATGAACAATCGACCATCGCAAGCATTTGTGATCGCATCTTGGGGAGTTCTGGGCGTCGGCGTCGTCGGCTTTTTGATTGGCTTGTGGAACGCGGAAATGGGCATCGAAGAAAAAGGTTATTACTTCGCCGTCCTTGCCCTGGGATTGTTCGCCGCTGTTTCCATTCAGAAATCCGTTCGAGATCGAATGGAAAAGGTCAAAGTAAGTGATCTGTATCTGGGAATCTGCTGGGCCGGAGTCGTCACGGCCGTCGGGCTACTGACGATTGGGCTCTACAACGCCACCAACATCAACTTGGCTGAAAAAGGATTTTATGGAATGGCGTTTACCTTGTGCATGTTTTCCGCGGTTACGGTCCAGAAAAACGTCCGCGACACGATGGCATACGATGAGGCAAACCCAAACACTCAGCGTATCGAAATTGTCGATGCCAAAGTGGCCAAAGATCAAATTTATTCTTAATGAACTTGTAGCTCGAATTCCAACCGCAAATCAATCTTGATTCGATTTTTCCCCGCGGAATCTTCAGAATTGAGATTGATTTGTTTTTTTGGGTGCAAAGAATTCTGGCTGCAGGCAACTGGGAAGCGGCGACTGAATTCCCCGATGCGGTTCATGTCGACCCAGGCTCAAGCAAAGACAGAAAAGGTAGAGGAAAGTCATGGCAATCGGAGATCATCTATTTGTTGATTGCGGCAAATATTCGCACCACGGGATTCAGACGGGCGACGACGAAGTCATTCATTTTGACTTTCGTCCGGCTGACAAGTGTCGAAGCCTGGTGGGTCGAAGGGTGAATTCCGCCATTCGCAAGTCCACGATCCAGGAGTTCGCCGGCGGCGAAAAAATTTTTGTCCGTCGCTATGCGACTGCCGACGACACGAATCTGGTTCTCGAACGCGCAAATTCTCGACTGGGTGAGTCTGGTTACTGCCTATTGTTCAACAACTGCGAACATTTTGCTCAATGGTGTAAAACCGGAAAGCGACAATCCACCCAGGTAGAAGCAGCGCGATCGGCGTCGGTTCCTTTGGTGACGGGAGTCTTCGCAGGGGCTGCGCTACGCGTGCTTCCTATGATCTCGCCACCGTTTCGCCTGGCGGTGGGGACTGCCGCAGTTGCATCCTCGATTGCAGCTGCGACCAGGAAATACTTGCACCGTCGGCGGTGGGACCGTGCAAGTCATCGTTCTTAGCTGATTCATCCGGTCTAGCTCCGTCTGATTTATTCTTTCTTTTTTAGATGGATGATTCGGATTCGGGTTGGCCCAAGGATTCGGTGATCGCCGGAAGTCGGACTGGTTTCATTGACATACATTTTGGTTCCGTCGGGGCTGACGCCAATATCATTGGGCAATGAAAACGTTGCATCTTTCGGCAGGCCGTCGCCTTTGCCACGTTTCCCAGAGCCGGCGAACACGGTTGCCTTTCCATCAAGGTCGACCTTGTAGATTTGACAGGCCGCACGGGCAACCACATAAAGCGAGCCCTCGTGAAAGCAGAGGTGGCCATTGTTCTTGCCGGGAATCGTGGCGAGCTTGCTCACCTTCTTTTCCGGTGTGATTTTGATGACATCGCCATTCGAAAAGTTGGCGACATAGAAATTGCCATCTTGGTCCTGCACGATCCCGTTCGGACATTTGAGTCGCTTGTCCTGAACCCAAACCTCGGATTGGCCGTCTTTTGTGATTTTCTGAATGGAGCCGCCACCACAATTGCAAACAAAAAGGTTGCCGTCCTTATCGGAGACGACGCCGACCGGGTTTTTCAAACCACGAGCAAAAACAGATACGTTACCTTCTTTGTCGATCTTGCTAATGAAGTTTCCGCCAATGCTTGACTGGAACAAGTTTCCGTCGGCATCAAAACAGTTTCCAGAAGCGCCACGCATTCTTCTACAAAACAACTTTGATTCGCCCTCGGCAGATATTCGGAATACCTTGTCACCCCCTTTGCCGCGACCGTCGAGTCGCCAGCCGAAATCAGCCGAATAGATATTCCCATCCTTGTCGATGGCAAGGCCGCCCGTTCCGGAGTCCAAATCGTCAATGAGCGTTTCGACTTTGGTTGCGACGATTTCGGTTTTTGAGTTTTGCGATTTTGAGCCTTCTTGTTCATTGCCACAGACAGATGCCGCCATCGAGATACCGAGTAGGATTGCCGTGGTGGATCGTAACCTGAAAGATGGAATTCGAATCATGCCTTTTCCCTTATGCCGATGCCTTGCAAATACGATTGTATTTGGGCTGCGGGAGCCGCCTTGAGAAATGGCTTACACAATTGGCAATTTACTAGATCGATTTGTCGACCAAAGATGCGGGATCACCCGTTGGATCGCCCGGGCCATCGAAATCATCGATTTTGGAAATGTCGATATCCTGATCAAATTCCTCACCCGGGACGATCCAGATTTCGCCGTGTTCATTGGATTGTTCGGTGACCACGCTATGGTGGCGACAAAGTTCCAGGATGGCCAGAAATATTCCCACCATCGAAGACTTGTGCATGCCAGGTTCGAACATTTGTGAAAACGCAACTTTTTGTTTGTCCTGAATCAGACGTTTGCGAATCTGGTCCATGTAAATATGGATGGGTGTTTCGTCATAAAAAATCTTGGCGTCCTTCTTGGGTCGGTTATCGCGGAGGACACGACCAAAGGCGCTAACCAAATCCCAAAGTTCGACCTCGCGAATTGGCTGGGCGGCGACGTCAACTTTTCGCGGAGGCAAGTCATCAGAGACACGGGCATACCGCTGCTGCCATTGTCGTCCTTGTTCGTCCAGCAGAGATGCGGCTTCCTTGAATTCCTTGTACATCAAGAGCCGTTCCACCAGGTCCTGCCGTGGGTCCTGGTAATTCTCTTCCTCCTGTTCGAATTCGTTTCGAGGAAGCGCCGTCCGAGTTTTCAATTCGACTAGTTGACTGGCGACGTCAATAAAGTCGCCCACGATGTTGATGTCAATTTCTTGGAGAACGTCGAGGTGTTCCTGGTATTGAGCGGTGATTCGAGCCAGAGAGATATCGGTGATCTCGATTTCATTTTTGCGCACCAGAAAGTGCAGCAAATCGATGGGGCCGCGAAAAATATCCAGATCAATACGAAAGTTCAAAACATCATTTCCTGGGTTTGACCGCTTCTACTGTATTGAAAACAAAGAGAAGACTACAGTCCGAATCTTGATTTGCCGTTACGAGTGGAATAATACGAACGACAAATTTTACTCAACCATTCATTTTTATTGGGTCGGCCAATACTCCGTATTCGGAATAGTTTGGCAAAAGCCCCCAATTTGCTAGCCATGTTAAGATAGTCCGTCGATATCTTCATCAATGACCTACGGGAGCAAGCAAAAGAGTTCGGCTTGACTCAACCGGGTCACAAAAGATCCAACGGGACCGAGTCTGGAAGACACCAAGGTTTCGGGGTCAGTGAGCTTCATGGATGAATGAGATGTTCAAGAGATTTGCCAATTCGAACGCCAACGCGAGCCGCCTGGTTTGCGCTGCCACCTGTTGTTGTCTGTAGACAACCGGTTCGATCGTGTGAATCTTCTTCGACTTTCTAAAACCGTGTGACTTGCTGCGAACGGAATCGCAAATCGGTCTATTGATCACACGAGCAACGCGTTCAGGTAACACGGAACGCAAGCGTTTGACAATCTGGATTGAGATGGCCTGGAAAGGTTAGCCGAAAGATTGTTGCGACCGTCACACACGTTTCAAGAAACCGCTGTGCGTCGCCGCACCAGCGTTATTCAAGGAGACTTGACAATAATGCAACGCGATCGGACGGAGTTTACGACTTTACCACAATTGCGTCATTTTATAACTCAAACGTTGTGCCACGAAAACGATTTTGAAGTTGGAGTTTTTCAAATCACCGAAAGGTTGTTGACACGAAGCGGTAGGCCATGCGGCATATTCTTCTGTTTACACGGACCGAGAAGTGTCAAACTTACGGCGGTATGGGAAACGGAAAAAAACACAGTATTGTTTTACGGTTCAACGGGCGAGCGATTTTTGACAACCGAACTCGAAACGTCTCCAAATTTGGAAGCCGTTTCAGCATAAAATTGCAATCATCCAATATTTTATAAACACGGAGGTTTATCAGGATGCTCGTTCTTTCCCGAAAGGAAAGCCAACGCGTGCGACTTGGAGAATCCATCGTTTTAACGATAGTCCGAGTATCAGGCGACCGGGTTCGACTCGGTATTGAGGCCCCCAATGACATCGTAATCCTGCGAGAAGAGTTGGATAACGAAGAAGAACAACAACAAATTATCAGCTCGCGAAAATCTGCTGCGTGAATCGAGGGTCCGGAAAAGGACATCGACCTGGCAATTTGAGGCGAGAACAAGAAATACTCAACCGCTGCGATTTTCGCGGCGGTTTTTTTGTGCGCCAATTGGTATTTCCATATTGTTCGATAAGGGCCAACATGAAGCGATGCAAAACCAACTTAAAAGCGGCGAACGGATCCCTTGGCGATGGCCCATGCTGGGATGCGGCTTACTCTGCTTGGCCGGATTCATCGCGTTGCCGCTTGAAATCGGTTGGAGGAATCAGGAGATCTGGAGTTCACTGCCGGGAGACCTGGAAAAATCCATTCAGCTGAGCGAATTCTTTGCTCACGGGTTTGGCGTTCTGGTGATCGTCGTCGGCTTGTTGATTCTTTTTCCGCAGATCCGCCGAAAGCTTCCTCGAGTCATCGGTTGCATTGTGGCGGCCGGGCTCGCCGCCAATCTCCTGAAACTGATTGCCGGCAGACGCCGACCGATTTCTTTGAACGAGGAGACGGTCGAGAAAATTTCCGATTCATGGGCCGGCTGGTTTGTCGCGTTTCAGGGGCAATTTGACTACATGTATCAAGCCTTTCCGTCGGGTCATACCGCCACGGCCGTAGGATTGGCGATTGGGTTGAGTTGGCTGCTGCCACGCGGAGCTTACTTCTTTTTCTCCTTGGCGGCCCTGGCAGGTTTGCAACGTATTGTGTCTCAGGCACATTGGCCTAGCGATGTCGCGTTTGGGGCGGCAATCGGTTTACTTTGCGCCAGTTGCCTGGTTTGCAGTCAGCGCCTCGATGGTCTATTTGCAAAATGGGAAACCTCGGAACCGGACAGATTCTGAACGTTTGGAGGGCGCGGAAAACGGAGAACCGTGGCCCGCTTCAACCGGCTCCTGTAAAACCAGGGATCAAACCGTTTTTCATTGAATTTGGATGATTATTTCGGTATTGTTTACCCAGCGATATGTCGCAGGGGCGCGTCATTTCAACCGGAGGGACGCTATGAAAAAAGCAGGGAAGGAACAATCTTTTGAATCCCACTCGGAAGAGTCGGATTCAAAATGGGGTCAGCGATTTTGCCGGCCAAGCCGTTTTCCAATCAGCCGAGGTGTAACTGTGTTTTCCCTCGTAGCGATTTTCACTGCTGTTGTTCTCGCAACGCCAGTTCAAACGACTTTTGGCATTTCTGATTCGAGTGTCAATGGTCGGCCCGTATCGGAAATTCGCAAAGACGTTCGCGCATTCGTCGCCAAGTCACGTAAAGCAAAAACGGAAGAGGACGTTAGCCAAGCGGTTTATGACCTCTGTCTTGTTCATCGAGAAATTGTCGCCGACAAGCGATTCGCCACGTCACGAGATCTCCAGGGACTTCGGGCTCAGCTTTGGCAACGTCTCAAGTCCATCCAGAAAGACCTGAAGCAAAAGATTGCACGTGCAGAAAAGAACCGAATCAAGGATCTCCGGGCAAAAGGATTTGATCCAACCGATCCTTCGGTTCAAGGCAATTCCGATGAACCAAGCATGGGGAATTTTGATTTCCTCGCGGAGCAAATGGCGCAACAAATGTCCTTTGCAAACCAGCTCACCGGCGGCCCTTCGCAAGTCCTCGCGTACACTTCCGGGCCCATGGGTGGGCTTCCCGATTATGGCCCGGATCTCGTTCGGCTAATCGAGGATACGATTAACCCGGACTTTTGGGAAAAGAATGGTGGACCCGGGCGAATTCGATATTACAAGCCTTTGATGGTGCTCGTTGTGACAGGGAGCATGGAAGTTCATCACGATTTGAACAAGATGCTGAAAACTCTTCGAATGCTTAGCCGCTAGGTGCCGGCTCGGCGACAAACTGTAAATCTAGAAAAAGCCGATGAATATTCATCGGCTTTTTTGCATCGGCTTTTTTTGCTTGGTGCTGCCGTGTTGGATGACTCTCGGTCTCGCATGGAAACAACCCGTTTCCGATAGGGCTATTTGTCTTCGACCCAAATCACTTCGAATCGACCTTTGGAATCCGCCGCTGCTCGTGCCATCCCATCGGTGGTGTATTCCATCGAGATATTGCCATCCTTGTCGATCGCAATGATCCCACCGTCGCCCGGATTCAAATCTGCTTTGAGCACCTGATTCACCGAATCTTTCAGGGTTGCTTTGCCGAAACGCATTCGGGCCGAAACATTGAATGCGGCCGCGTTTCGGATGAACTGTTCCCCGATTCCCGTGCATGAAACCGCACAAGAATTGTTGTCGGCGAAAGTCCCAGCACCCACGATCGGTGAGTCCCCGACCCGACCAAACTTTTTGTTGGTCAAGCCTCCGGTTGAGGTCGCTGCTGCGAGGTTCCCGTGGGTATCCAGAGCAACACAGCCAACCGTTCCCATGTATGACCCCGTATCCTCCTCGTGAATCTCGAAATCAACTTTTCCCAAAGCTTCTTGTTCCTGTTGTCGTCTGCGGGTTTTTTCCCAGGCTTTCCGGGTTTGTTCCGTATCAAAATACTCGTTTTCAACTCGTTCAACGTCCTGGAAGCCATCCGCAAATTCCTCAGCTCCTTCTCCCGCCAGTAGGACGTGTCGTGTTTCCGTCATAACCAATCGTGCCAAAGCAATCGGGTTTTTGATTGTTTTCACGCCGGCGACTGCTCCACAGGCTTTGGTTTCGCCGTCCATAATGGATGCGTCCAACTCATGCTGGCCTTTGGAATTGAATACCGCGCCGCGGCCCGCGTTAAACTGGGGATCGTTTTCAAGAAACTCAACGACTTTCTGAACCGCATCGAGGGCTGTTCCGCCCTCCTTGAGGATCTTATTTCCGATTTCCAGCGCCTTTTTCATGGACTCAGCACGGGCCTTGTTTGCCTCATCCGAAAACCGCTTTGGGCTGCTTCCAGCACCCCCATGAATCGCAATCGCATAAGTCGTTTCTTGTTTCATGTTTTTCTTTTGAGCGGGTTGGGCGTTGGAGACGTGCGGGGCCGCAAGACAAATCGCAAACGCGAAAATCAATAATAACAAGGTTCGTTGGGTGGAAATGCGTCGTTGCATCGAGTATTGCTCCAAACAAATTCGGATGAAAGCTACTGGAGGATTCAAGTTTAGCGACTAGTGAATCGAATTGCGATTGTCGCGAATGAAGACCAGAAGAAGCGTTCCGGCGAGGCAGGTTCGACCTGCAGCCGGTGCGGACGTCATGAGCAAGAAAAAAGGCCGGCAACTGCCGGCCTTTGGATTTAACTTTTCATCAATATCTGGTTGGCTTAAAATCCAAAATCGACCTGATATTGGTCAGGTAGCCATTTTGCGATGACTTCCTGTTTTTGCTGAGCAGAACCCTCAATGAGAGTTGCTCCGCCTTCTTCGCCAAACATTTTCGCCAAGGCGGATTTGGCCTCATCGTCATTCAACAAGCCCTTGCGATGGTAGTTGAGAATTTCAATGGCAACCGGCAAGGCATTGACCGGGTTGCTCGTGATGGTCGCAACTCGCTGTTTGACTTCTTCCGGCTTCAATTCAGGCATCTTTGTCAACGAGAGCTTCTCATTAACGACACTGTTGAAAAAGCCTTTTACGAGCAGGTTGACGGGATCTTTGGAAGAATCCTTCAAGCCATCGCGCTTCTTGTAAACGGTTGAATGATCGAGACCGCGTCCAGAGTAGATAGGCTTGGTACTGCCAGCGGCAAAAACTCGAAACTTGGTTGTGTTTTTGACGACGCCAGTTCGCGTGGCCTTGATCGATACTTTGAAAACGACCATGACATCAATGTCAGCTCGACGTGCACGTTCCAGCAAGTCTTTTTCCGACCCTGTTCCAAGAAGCATCACGCCTGGCTGCAATGAACCAGTCACCTGTTTTTCTTTTTCGTCGGCATTGTTGCTGGAAGGCTGAGCCGTGGCGTCTTGCCCGATCCCGTTTTCGAACTTGGGTCGATTGGAATTGGTTCGAGTTCCTTCGGCCGGCAAAACGGAAGCAACGTTTTGAGTCGG
>CAYSXI010000012.1:0-53915 GCA_964434955.1 uncultured Pirellulaceae bacterium | reverse complement strand
CGCTGGAAACAAAACCGAATCCTGCGGCACGTAGCCAATGTTTCGTTGAAACGGTGGAAGTCCGGTCACGTCTCGGTCATCCATCAGCACGGATCCACTCTCAATGTCTCTCAAACCACAAATGGATTCGACCAGTGTTGTTTTGCCTGAACCGGAAGATCCCATCAGGATGGCATAGGCATTTTCCTGGATCGCAAATGACAATTGGTCGAGAGCAAACGCGCCCTGCCGAATTCGAACGTCCTGGAAGCGAATCATCGTACCTCCCTTTGGACACCGCCCAAGGTGACGAGGCGGGTGACAATCAACACAAAAATAGCGAGGGTCACGAGGATCAGCGATGCCGCGACGGCACCGCCCAAGTTGCCGAACTGAAAATTCAGGTAGACCGTGCTCGAAAGGACTTCCGTCTTCATACGCGAAGTCCCGGCAAAAATCAGGATCGGTCCAAACTCTCCCAAGGCCCTGGCCCAGGCAAGTGTGAAAGCCGCAACGCAACCGCGCCAAGCTTGTGGCAAGGCAACCCGAGCAAATGCCTGGCCCCGCGATGCCCCCAATGTCAGGGCGACGCGTTCCGGTCGCTCATCGATCTGATCGAAGACGTCCCGCATCGTCCGAATTGCAAACGCGGCGGCGACCGTAAACTGGGCGATGATGATCGCGGGAATCTCGTAGGTGACACCGCGGATTCCGGGGAACCCAATCGCGGAAAAAAAGTCGGCGACCGATCGATCAACCCAGCGCCCCGCAGACGTTTGAAAAAGCACCAGCAGGCAAATGCCGATGACCAAGGGCGGAAGCACAATGGGAATATCAAAAAGCGTGTCCACCAGGTTGCGTGCCCAGGTTGCCAGGCGGAATAGCAACGGCCGGTTTTGGAGCTTTCGTCGAATGGCGTCTTTGCCGAGCCGCGCCAAAACATATCCCGTCGGCACAGCGACCCAAACGGAGAGAATGGCCGCAATGGTGCAGCTGATCAAACTAAGCTGAATGGAGAAAGCGACGCGTTCGTCTTGAACCGCCATCCGAATGTCTTCGAAACTGACAAACTGGAAATCGGCGACCAGCATCGAAACGATGAGCGCAAGGTAGAGCAAGCCAAACGTCGACATCGTCGACCAGAATATCCATCCGCGATTGAATCGTTTTGTTTTCGACAAATGGATACCGATCAATTAGCGCAACCGTTTCACTGCAAGACTCTATTCTTTCACCGATGGCTGCAGGCGAAAACCGGCTTTCTCAAACCGGCCGGCTGATTCTTCATCGCGGATCACCAAAAACAAGCGATGAATCAATTCGGGATTGCGAGTGTTTTTCGAAACGGCCCAGGGCTGAGTTGCAAAGGCGGTATTCTGCCCGAGGTCATCAATTTCGACGATTCGAATTTTCTTGCGGAGCTCATCGTCCGCCAAGACATTGGAACGATAGACAAATGCCACATCCAATCCGCCCGCAGAAAGCTGACTGATCAATGTCGGCCCCACGTCAACCGTCACTGATGCTTGATCCTTTAGCTGTGAATAGACTCCGGCAAATGGCTTTTGCGAAAGTAGCTCACGGGTCAAATATCCAAGCGCTGAAAGTTCCGGATCACAAACGCCGACACGAACGCCGTCTGCCATCACATCTTTCGGGTGAACGATTGTGTGACGAACGTCGTTGCGTATGGCCATCACAATATCATTGGTGGAAACCGTGATCGGATCCCGGAAATGTTGCTGCACCCGTTCAAGGAAAATTCGATCGCAGGCCAAATACGCGTCTGGAAACAAATCGGGATCTTTGATCGCATTGATCGAGGCAGAAAGTTTTCCACATCCTTCCCAGCGAGAATACAAATCGATCCCTTCCCGATCCGCGAATTCACGCAATCGTTCTTCAAGCACCGGAGTAAACATGGATCCAAGATAGATGTGAACCTCCGGGCGTTCCTCCCATGAATCGCCTTCGACAAAATGAAATCCGTATTTCTCAAATGCCTGCTTGCCCTTTTCAGGACTTGTCAAATAACGCGCGAACTTGAGTGCCAAGGTCGGGTTTTTCGATCGCGAAAGGACCCCGGTCGCAATATTGCTTTCGTATTCACGTTTCGAATCCGCGTCGCAAAGCACTCTCAGCTTGGGCTCCGAACTGGCTGCATTGACCTGCTTGACGGTCGTGTCCCAGACAACGGCCGCGTCAAGACTCCGAGAGACCAGGGATTGGGCCAAGACCATGACGTTTTCTGATTCGGTCTTCTTGTTGCTTTCGAGGGCTTCTTCGAAACCGTCCCGTTTCGCAATTCTGCGTGCAAGTTTTCCGACGGCGGCCCGGTTCGAGCAAATCCCAAAATCCAAAGTCGAATCTTCTGCGATTTCTTGGAAGGTTTTATGGCTTAAGGTCGAATCAACGGGTACGGCGATCACCGGTTTTTGAATCGCAAGCGGGAGCTGTTCAGCGACGATTCCTTTTTTCGCGGCTATTTCAAGCAACAAGTCATCGGCCGTTACATAAAGGTCTGGCGATGGCTCGACCTCGGATTCAAACTCGGTCTCAATGAGGCCTGCCAGTTCGCCGGATCCTCCAAGCCGAACAATCTCGACACGCGTTTGGTACTCTCGGTTGAAAGCTTCGACTACTTCCTCAACCGGTTTGGCAATTCCGGCGGCACAATAAATTCGCAACACCGTTTCCTCGGGAGCCGTAACCGCCCGCGCTTCCGGGCGAAGCGACATTGTCCAAAAGCCGAGTCCCATGAGAAGAGTTGCCGACACAAGGGCGGCGATGGAAATCGGCGAGATCCTTCCTTCGCGATTTCCCCCATGCCGAACAAGTACGAAGCGTTGATTCATGGTGTTGCCTCACGGGTCGAAGCCGCACTTGGTTTTGATAAATTCGAATTGCCAAGTTCCATCTGGCGATCCACCTGTGAAAGCCAGTTGGAGTCGTGGGAGGCAACCAGAACCGAACCTCCCGATTGGGAATATTCTCGAAGGACATCGAAAACAAGTTGGCTGTTTTCTTCGTCAAGGTTTCCCGTCGGTTCGTCGGCAATCACGATCCGCGGTTGGTGCGCGATCGCGCGTGCCAGCGCGGCACGTTGCCGTTGACCATGGCTAACCGATTCCGGCTTTCGGCTCATCGATTCTCTTAATCCGAGTCGCTCCAGCAAGCTATTGGCTTCCGCTTTCGTTACATTTTTTGAAAGCATGACGTTTTGATGGAGGGTCAGATACGGAATCAGCTCAAGTGTCTGAAACAAGAAACCAACCTTTCGGTTTCGAAAGCCGGCGCGAGCGATCGGATTCAACGCGAACATATCGACACCGTCAACTTTGATGCTTCCGCTGGAAGGCTTCAGCAGACCTCCCGCGATAAGAAGCAGCGTTGTTTTTCCGCACCCGCTATTGCCATAAAATCCGACCATCTCGCCCGGAGCGATCTGGAAGTCCAGTTGCTCAAGGACGTCCTCGCTTCCACCACGATACCGATGCCCAAGTTGAGACGCTTCCACGACGAAATTGCTCATCAGCTCTCCCTCCCGATCACATCGGCCGGGTGGCGACTTGCAGCAAGGAATGCGGGCAGGCTAGCCGCTAGTCCTCCCAGTACCATTGCGGCCAAAGCAATGTAGGCGGCGAGGTACCAATCGACAGCAAACTTTTTCCCGGTCGCTTCGAACAAGGGCAAGCTCTGGGAGTAAGAAATCCAGGCCCCAAGCATCGCCCCGCCAAACGCTCCCAACAGACTCAGAATCAAGGCGCGGCCGACGAGAAGAAAAACAATCCGGAATGGGCCGAAGCCATTGGCCTGGAGAATCCCCATTTCCGCTTTACGCTGAATCGTGTTCCAAAACGCCAGTCCAATGGAGCCAAAGACCAGGAATAGCCAAAGTGCGTTTTGCAGGAGTAAAGCATTATCTCGGCTAAGTGATCGAATTTCGGTCCGAGCTTTCGCCATTTGTTCGCGACGCAAGAGCGCGGCCTGATCGGTGATTCGCGACAACTCGGCCGTCAAAATGGTGTCGGATTTCAATCCAGTACGTTCACATTCCTCGCTCGTGCATTCAATGGCTTCAATTCGACTGATCTTGTTTGGCATTTGAAAAAGCTGCTGGGCATTTTTCAGGTCCATCTGGATGATGGCGTCCTGCCAGGTCCCCGTCTGCCGGTTGACCCTGGCGACTTTGAATTCCTTGCCTCGAATCTCAAGCGTTGCTTGCTGGTCGCGTTCAATCCCGAGCTGCTGAGCAATCGCAGCGCCCAGTTGCACGGTGTCTTGCTTGACGGACTTTTGCATGGGAGATTTCGGGCGCCCCGGCATCGGGATTGAAGCCGAAATTCCGACGACTCTGGCCACCGCCTGTTTCCCATCGAAACGGACGTCGGATTTCTTTTCCAACATCGGAATCAAGTGGTTGAGCGAAGCCTTGTATTCCAGAAGCTGTTCGACAACTTCGTATGGCATTGTTTCTTCGGCGAAACCTCCATTGGCATGGTAGGAAACTTGATCGACGTCTGCCGGCAGAATGACGATGTTTGAGCCGATGTCGCGGGTGTTTCGAATGACTTCTTTTTCGAATCCCTTCCGGTTGATCGCGACGAAACTGACTGCCGCTGAAATCACGGCGAACATGGCGACGAAAACCGCACTGGACTTCCAGCGGTGAGTCATTTCAAGAAGCAACAAATTTAAAACGCTCATCAACTTCCCTGAATTCGCAGCCAGAAAAAGGCGGCGGTAAGGACGAGCAAGATTGCAACGGTCCCAACCATGGCCCAAGGGAAATTGAATCGTGAAGCTTCGGTTTCCGGAGAGTTTTTCGAATCCCCGCTTTTCATAAAAACCTCGTCTTCGCCTGCAGTTGGCTCGAGGTTCGAAGCTTCCTCTCGAACATTATTTGGCTTTTGTGATTTTGAATCGCCGTCGTTGACGGAATTTTGTCGTTCCGATTTTTTCTCCAAGGCGTCAAGGTCATGGATCACAAGCCCGCTACCCAAATTGACGGAATCAAAACCGGAATCATCTTTCCTTGTTCCGGTCTTGCGGATAATCTGCGCGACTTCTGCTTTGACGATGTTTGAATGCGGGTCAAAGTTAAGCGTTGTCTCGGCAGCTCTTTCAAGTTCCAGGGACCAGCGATGAAGGATTTGCTTTCCATAGAGCCATTGGCGATCCAGATCGCACTCGCAATCGCGACCGGTGATCGAGGCAAGATTGACGATCTTTTTTCCATCGATGTTTGAGCCCGATAAAACGTCGCCCAGGATTCGTCCCTGACCGTAAATGATCGCAACGGATGGCTCGTCTTCGTTTGGAAAGGAGAGTTTGAGCCCGAGGTCCGCCTCAAACTGTTCCCGAGTGATCTGAATTTTAATAGGCGGTCGTTCGACGGCCTTTTCAAGCGTCCACATCTGTTTCTCGAGGGTGGCGACGGCGCGATCTGCTGCCTGCGAGGCCAGGCGGTTTTTTTCCTCGTTCGTCGACTCGACCACCCAGACAACGCAAAGTCGTTTGCTGGATTCCATCAGCAAACGGTTTCTGTTTTCAGATTGAACCAGCGATTCAACGGTTCGTTTGATGTGATCGGAAGCATCGAAATTTGGGAGACCAGACAAGGGTGTTTTCTTGCCGTCTGGAGAAAGTAGTTCCCCCCATACCCCCTGCTCTTCTGTCGATGCCAGGATTTGTTTCGCTTCCTCGGCATTGGCTGCCAACCAAAGATGTCCAACGTTCGAGCGGTCCAGTATTTTTGCGACATGCCCCGCCAGTGATTCAAATTCGTTTGCCTCAAGTGCAGGTTTCAGCAGGCGCAACTGCCAGGTAGGGCCGTGAACATCCACAAAGCCGACATCGCGCACGCTGTATTTGCATGGCAAAGACGGATGGTTCGAAAACTCATTATGGGCACTCGCGCATGAAGACAGGACGAACGAAAACAGGACGAACGAAAACAGGACGAACGGAATCACTAGCCCGATCAGCAACTGGCGGATTGTAAACGTAGGTTGAATCACGTTTTTACTTTAACAGATTTACGAGCTACTGATCCGGGTGATGTTCGTCGACGCTGCGTGGCAAAAAGCCAAGTGAGATTTCCAGCCAACTCCCGCAGGAACATCCGCCACCGCCTTCGGCCGATAAAACCATTCCCTGCGCGGGGATCACGCTGATCCAGCAATCGGTCCGGATTCGTTTGAAGCGATTGACTTTGTTGTTACGTACATCCCACCAAGTGGTTTCGCCGAGTCGCGAAAACAAACCATTGGTGGATAGCGCATAGCTTGAACAGCCGTGTCCGCTCGGAAAACCGCGGGTAAGCGTCTCGCCATTGGACAGCTTCATGACTTCCGGCCGCAAATACACCAGATCACTTTCGATGGCGGGGCGGGAAATATGTTTTCCATGGTGATTGGTTTCCCATTTGACTTTTCGGTCCCAGCGAGGGGTCCCAGCCTTCAGATCAAAGGTCGAAACCGCAAAGTGGCTCTTGGTTGCTTCCGAGGCAACCATGACGAGACATTCATTTTTTGAGTCTCCGCCAGCCGCCAGGTAAAGCACAGAAACGTGCCCTTCAAAGGGGCGGAGCGGACGTCGCCAGCGGGGTTTGCCCGTTTGGAAGTCGAGACAAACGAGTTCAAGTTGCAATTCTTTTTCCAGTGACACCCGACGCTTCTCGGATTTGATACTTGCCTGCGTTTTGTCTTCGACAAAGTAAATCGCATCGGAGTACAAAGTGATCGTTGGATGCAGGACCAAGCCCTTGTAGGTCCAGTTAGGCTTCCCACTTTCAGCGTTGACTGAAAAAAGCAAGTCACCAGCGACGACATGAGTATCGGCTCCACCCGTCGAATCGAACCAATGGTACTTCCCCCACCAATTCGAATAGATGGCTTCCGATTTGACGGCTGTTCCAATCAGCGCATCCTTTTTGCGGGCGAGATAACCCCAATCGAATTCTTCGGTGATTGATTCGTGGGCGGGAATCTTGAATTGCTTGTCAAGATTTCCTGTTCTCCCGTTCAAAAACCAAACCTGATGATGGGCGGCCACGTAGACTCCTTTTTCATCCGCGCACCAGTTGGAACTGTCGTGCGGGACATTCCAACGCATCACCGTGGGCGACTCGACGCTCCATAGAACGCTGCCGTTGTAGCTGTCCAAAGCAATCATGCGTTGTTGGCCTTGAAGAAAGAGCCGTCCACCCGCGGCAAGCGGAGAAGGCTTGCGGTTTTGCCGATCGGTTTGATAACGGGGGCCCGGTCGACCAATCCACTGGGTCAGCAAGTCGCTTCGATTGGATGCATTGGAAAGCGATTCGCCTCCGAAAGCGCTATTGTCGGCTCGACCATACATGTGACTCCATTCACCGGAACCTTTTAACGAACCGCGCTTCCATTCCACTTTGGCTTCTGAATTCGCAAGGATCCCGCCCTGCGGACGGACCAGGCGGCGCAGTTGTTTGTTTTCCGAAGAGCCAATGACAACGGATGCAAACGCGCCCGGCAATTCATCGAGTGCCTGCGGAACGACTGAGAGTTTTTTTCCGTAACGGATGTTTCCCGGCTTCAGAAGAGATTGCCAGCGTTTTCTGATTTCGTCGGCTTGTTCTTGATTTTCGACAACCAGGCAAACGCCATATTGGCTTTGTGAAGCCAGCGCGAGCGCTTTGTCGGCAAGCTCATGCCCGACAACAACCGCTAACCCTCGAGGGTTGGGGCCCTGTTCGATCAATTCGCGAACCCACTCCGCGCCAACTTCTCGCCGGTTCTCGACCCAATTGAAGTGAGTATCCAGCGCAAACGATTCCTTCTCCGCCTTGTCTCCTTCCCCGGTAACGATCTGGAACTGGAGTTCGCGACGATGCGGCAGGTCGTGAAGTTGAACCGTATGTTCCGTCGTTGGTGCCTCGGAAACAAAGGGCGTCGTTGATTGATCTTGGATCAAGTTGACAAAAGTGCGCGAGGCCGTCTTGGTTCCGTAGCGAATCTGAATTTTCCCCGGACCGTTGTAGCGGGCAATGGGCCCCCAGCTGATATTCCGGTTGCGGCTCGGTTCGCTGGCGGCGGCCGTTTTCGGAAATTCGGATGCCCGCGCGCGATACATCCGCGTAATCATCGGGGCCGTCAAGACGTTGTTGTAGATTCGAACCTCGTGCAGCGCGCCCTTCATCGGATACGATTCATTCGCATCTCGATAGGTTCCAATGGAAAAGTAACATTTGTCGGAGTAACTGATCGCGCCTTTTTCGGCTTGGCTATTTGCGACCAACGCCCCGTTCACGTACAAACGCATCTCGCTTCCGTTGTAAGTTCCCACGACGTGATTCCACGACTTCATTTGGAACGACTTGGAAGACGTCAGATAGGTCAAGCCACCTTTGTCGCCGGCAACCGCGAATGAAAACTTGTCACCGCGATAACCGAGCAGCCAACCGTGCTCGGTGGAACCATCGTCTTGGATGTGGCCAACGATTCCACCCCAGGTTGCCTGCTCGTCAACGCGAACCCAGGCTTCCGCCGTGATATTGTTTGAAGGTAGAGAACTCGCCGCCTGTTTCTCCAATGGGAAGTAGCTGTTTTTCAAATGGATGGCTTCGACCTTCTTGCTGTCGCCAACCGAAATCGCTTCCCCTGATCCTTTGAGTCTGACCGAGACGTTTCCGGCCTGGTCGCCAACCTGGACATTGCTGAATTGAGTTTTTGCGACCGGCGAATTGTTCGGACCCTTCATGGCGCTGCGATGAAAAACCCAGCGATGCAGGAGATCTTTCTTGCGAACGGTCGCGACGACGGGCGATTTGAAACTCGTTTCTTTCGTTAACGATTGGTTGCCCTTTGGAGCCGACCATGAATTGGCGGCCGTTGCTGCGAATGCGTATACGGCTCCCGTATCGGTTGAGGCAATCAACTTTTTGCCGGCGACTGCCAAGCCGAAAACCCGCCCCTCGACCTGTGTCGACCAAACGACCTTTCCTTGATTTTGTTCAACCACGGTCACATGATCTCGTCCCCCAATCGCAAGGAACCGTCCAAGCTTAATAATCTCCAAAGGCTCATTAACATTGAGCTGCCATTTAAGTTCATTATTGGTTCGTGTCGCCGCGAAAAGTTTCTCGCCGTCAATCACAAAGTAACGGTCTTTGTCGACAACGATCGCTCGGCCTCGTGGAAACGAAGCGACCCGTTCTTTCCCTTTGAATACGCCAATCGATCCCGGCCGCGAAGCCTTTCCGCCTTCCGTTCGAACGACTTCGCCCTGCTCGGTTAACACGATTGTGACGCCGCCGCCTCCGGGCAAACTTCCAATTTTCTTGCCTGATTTTCTTTCGAACATCAAAGGTGCGACGCGGCCTTGCGGAACCAGGATACGATCCTGGGTGACAAGGAAGTTCCCTTCGATCGTCGCGTTCTGGCTCTTAACAACGAAAGCGCCTTCACCGTCAGGTTTGCCCGTCATTGAATCAACACAGCATAGATAGGATTCACGCCAGGGAAGAAACGAAGCTCCAAAGTACGCCAGGCCATCACGGATCGTGACGCCCGTACGAACCGGGTAAAAACTGATCAGCCGATCGTTATTGATGACACGACGTGGATCGGCGCTCATATGTTTCGATGGGCTGAACTTCCAGGTCAGTTTTCCATTCGCAGAATTGACGCAATAGGCGAATCCGTCGTCGCAGCCGAAATACACGTTTCCATTGTCCACCGTCGGTGCAAGGCGAATCGGGCCGTTCGCCACGAAATTCCAGGCGAGCTTTCCTGTTTTTAAATCGAGTGCAAAGAGCTGGTCTTCGCTTGACGATCCAAAGTAGACCCGCTCGCCATCACTTACCGGATGAAAACAAGCGTCGTATTGCCGCATTGCTGGCAGGTCACGAATCGCTGCAAAGGCATCCCAGCGGGCTGGTCCGTCCCAGGCCGTTTCGGGAGGCGTGGACGCCTGCCATTTCCAGGCCAATTCCAATCGTGAACAGTCAAAAGCCTCGGTTGCGATTCCGGAACGCGCATTGTCTCCGCGATGGGTTGGCCATTGCTGTGCCGACAAGGGGAGCGCGAAAAGAACAAGCCAACACAACGCCAATCCACGTCGCAATTCGTTGGCAGAAATCCCTTCGGCCTCACGTATTCTCTTCAACATTTTGTCCATCGTTGTTCTCCCGAAATCAACCTTGGATTTCAGTTTATCGCCTCGCCGCTTCTTTACGAACTTGATTTGTCTACAATGCAGTGAAATTGACGAAAGTTCCTGAAACCATTGCATGAAGGGCCCTTATGCCGACTTCGATCGAGGCGATTTCCAACGTTCGATTTTCGATCAACGAACGAGAATACCAGCCGCCACAACAACCGATCGCTGTGATTTGCATCGATGGGTGTGGTGATGAGTACCTATCGGTCTCGCTTGCAAAAGGAAAAATGCCCCACCTGGCCAGCGTGCTCGAGTCAGGGCATCGTTCGATGGTTCGTGGCGCACTTCCCTCGTTCACCAATGTTAATAACTGCGCGATGGTAACGGGTTGCCCGCCAAGCAAGACCGGGATTGGTGGAAACTACATCATTGATCCCGAAACGGGCGAAGAGGTGATGACGAACTCGTCGAAGTTTTTGCGCCTCGAAACGATTCTTGCGGCGGCCGCTAACGCGGGGCGGAAGGTCGCGATGGTGACGGCAAAGGATAAGCTGCGCGAGTTGCTTTCAAAGGGGCTGAATGGAATCGCATTTTCCGCCGAAAAAGCCAACGAAGTCTCACAGGAAGTCAACGGGATCGAAGACGTCGAATCCATCGTTGGCCCAAAACCCGAAATCTATTCTGGTGACGCAAGTATTTACGTTTTGAAGTCGGGAGTGAGCCTGGTCGAAAAGGGATTGGCTGATTTTTGCTATCTGACGCTCACGGACTTCATGCAGCACAAGTTCCCGCCAGAAGCTCCCGAGTCGCTCGAATTCTATTCGCAAATCGACAGCCAAATTGGCGAATTGCTGAGACTTGAATGCCTGATCGCGATCACGGCCGATCATGGCATGAACGCCAAATGTGACGCGGATGGAAATCCGAATGTCGTGTATCTGGAAACCGAGCTGAAGAAGAAGTTCGGGGAAGGAGTCAAAGTGATTTGCCCGATCACGGATCCCTACGTTGTTCACCACGGTGCGCTCGGTTCTGCTGTGACCGTTTATTTGCCCGATCACCTCGAGCAGCCAATCGTCGCTGACTGGGTTTTGGGGTTGGACGGTGTTTCCGAAGTCTTCACGAAATCCATGGCCGAGCGGAAACTTGATTTGCCCGCGGATCGAATCGGAGATCTGTTTGTTTTGTCGACGCGCGACTATGTGATTGGGCGAACCCCCGAGCACCATGATCTCAGCCAGTTGGCTGGGAAGCTTCGTTCGCACGGTGGACGCTATGAAGATATGGTTCCCATGGTCCTGTCGGAGCCATTGAACGAAGTTTATTACGCCAAGTCCCAGGGTGATCCACGCAATTTCGATATCTTTGATTTTGTATGTAACGGGACGGTAGCCAGTGAAAGAAAATCCTGATGAGCGACGCGATACAACTTGATTCCATCATTTGCGGCGAAAAAGTTTCGACCGCGGAATCGCTAAGCGTATTCAACCCCTACAACAATGCGGAGGTTGGGTCCGTCGGTCTGGTCGATGCCGAAACGGCCGTGCAAATGATTGAGCGGACCTCCAGCTTTCCGAGTCGACTGACGCGGTTTCAGCGATCCGAAATATTGACGACCGTGCGACAGAAGTTGCTCGATGAACAGGAATTGTTCATCGATTTGATCAGCCGTGAATCGGGTCTTTGCGTTCGCGAAACCCGATACGAGGTAAGCCGGGCTGCCGATGTTTTGTATTTTGCTTCGATGGAGGCCTTGAAGGACGATGGTCAGATCTTCTCATGCGACGTCACGCCGAACGGAAAACCGCGGAAAATATTCACGACCCGTGAGCCCGTATCGTTGGCACTTGCGATTACGCCTTTCAATCATCCTTTGAACCAGGTTGCCCACAAGATTGCACCCGCGATTGCGGCGGGGGTTCCGATGATGTTGAAGCCTTCAGAAAAAACTCCGCTGACCGCGATTCGATTTGCCGAGTTGTTTTTTGAAGCGGGTTTGCCCGGGGAGATGCTAAGTGTTTTCCTGGCTCCTATCCCGGAAGTGATTGAGCCAATGATTTCCGACGAGCGCGTCGAGTTGGTGACATTTACGGGTGGGACAAGTGTCGGCAAGCGGATCGCGAAAACGGCCGGATACAAGAAACTTTGTCTGGAATTGGGCGGGAACAGTCCGCTTCTGATCTTGCGGGATGCCGATCTCGATTTGGCGGCGAACTTGGCGGCCGAAGGTTGTTTCCGAAACTCCGGGCAACGCTGCACTGCCGTGAAAAGAATTCTCGTGGATGCGTCGATCAAAACTGGTTTTGTTGACCGCTTTTTGAAAAAGGCGGAGACGTATCGAGTTGGCGACCCTGCCGATCCCGAAACCATCGTTGGGACCGTGATTGATGAAGAAGCAGCCAAAGTTTTGGAGTCGCGAATTCACTCCGCCGTCGACGAAGGTGCAACGGTCCTTTTAGGCGGAAACCGGCAAGGTGCTCAGCTTGAGCCAACGGTCATCGATAACGTTTCCAGGAAATCGGAAATGATCTGCAAGGAGTCCTTCGGACCGCTCGCTCCAATTCTCACGTTTGAAAATCTGGATGATGCCATTACATTGGCCAACCAATCTGATTTCGGATTATCTTCAGGCGTTGTCACCAACGATATGCAAGCGGCATTGGATTGCGTCAAGCGAATTCGAACCGGAACGGTGAATATCAATCAAGTGCCCGGTTACCGAATCGAGTGTTCGCCATTTGGAGGCGTTAAGGATTCTGGATTGGGCATCAAGGAAGGTGTGATTGAGGCGATGAAATACATGACGAACGTCAAAACCTTTTCGCTGCCCTGGTAGATTCCTTCCAGCATCGACCGAATCCGGTTCGATTCTGGCAGTTGTCGACCAACTTGGACTACAATACGAAAGTTGTATTTTGAGAGTTGGTTGCCTTCATGACCCATCACCATTTCATCCGGCGCCCCGCTTCGTTTGTCAATTGGCTGACAATCGGGTTTTGGTTGGCATTCATTGTGCCGAGTGTTGTCATTGTGCCGAGCGTTGTCGTTGTGCCGAGCGTTGTCGTTGTGCCGAGCGTTGCGACGGCACAAGACCGGGAACCGATCAACTTCAATCGCGATATTCGGCCGATCCTTTCTGAAAACTGCTTTTTCTGCCATGGGCAGGATCCCAAGCAGCGCAAAGCGGGCTTGCGATTGGACCAGCGGCAAGCCGCGATCGATGCGGAAGTCCTTTCACCCGGCGATCACGAATCGAGTGAGCTCATCGCAAGAATCCTGACCGATGACGAAGATGACTTGATGCCGCCAGCGAGCTCGAATCGAAAGCTCAGTACGGAACAAAAGGAGCTGTTGAAACGTTGGGTCGCCGAAGGCGCCAAATATGAAGGCCACTGGGCCTTTATCGCGCCTCGAAAACCGAGCCTCCCCCGTGTCAAAAATGAGGCCTGGATTCGTAATCCGATTGATCGTTTTGTTCTCGCCAAACTGGAAGCAAACGGAATGCGTCCGTCCGATTCAGCGAACCGAGCCACGTTGATCAAAAGGCTTTACTCGGACCTGGTCGGTTTGCCGCCGTCTCCGGAAGAGGTCATTGCGTTCCAGAACGATCGCGATCCCAAAGCCTACGAAAACCTGGTCGATCGGTTGCTCGCCAGCCGACATTATGGCGAACGAATGGCGATACCCTGGTTGGATGCGGCCCGCTACGCGGACTCAAACGGCTTCCAGCAAGACGGCGACACCTGGCAGTGGATCTGGCGTGATTGGGTTGTCGATGCGATCAATCGCGATTTGCCTTTCGATCAGTTTACGACATGGCAACTGGCAGGCGACCTGCTGCCAAATGCAACCATCGAGCAGAAGATCGCCAGCGGCTTTAATCGGAATCACTTGCTCAATGGCGAAGGCGGTGCGATTGCGGAAGAGCAGCGGTTCGTGATCCTTTTTGATCGGATGGATACCACCGCTACGAACTGGCTTGGGCTGACCATGGCCTGCGCTCAATGCCATGATCACAAATACGATCCGATTTCGCAAAAAGATTACTACCGGTTGATGGACGCATTCAATCGGGTGCCAGAAACAGGAACCCCACAAAGGCAGTCGTCCCAATTCCGAGTGGCCCGTCCATTCATCGAGTTGCCGACCGAAGAGAACAAAAAGCAGATTGCAGAGTTCGAAACCAAAATCAAGGCGGCGGACCAACGAATCTCGGAGTTCAAAGTTGCCGAGTTCAAGCGCTTCCGCGAGGAGCTTGCTGAAACCGAGAATGTTCATCGAGGACGGTTGTCCAAGGAGTTGCAAGAGCTGCTCCGCCGCCCGCCGGATTCGCTTAAGGAAGACGAAAAGAAAAAGCTGGCCGCGGGAATACGTGCCTATTTTGATAAAAGCGTTTTACCCAAGCTGCTGACAAAGATCCCGGAAAAGCGGGAACGCGATCAACTGCAGAATCGGCTCAATCGTTACCGGGGACAAAACATCCCTCGCGTGATGGTGATGAGTGATGCTCAGCCACGAGATACGCATATCCTGGATCGCGGTCAATATTTGAGCAAAAAGGAAAAGGTGGCGTTCGCGACACCTCAGTTTCTACCTCCGATGGCCAAGGGGCTGCCGAAAAACCGTCTCGGGCTGGCCCAATGGCTAATGTCGCCGGAACACCCACTGACGTCGCGGGTTGCCGTGAATCGGATGTGGCAATACTTTTTTGGCATCGGCATCGTCAAGACATCCGAGGATTTTGGCGTTCAAAGTGAGTACCCCATTCACAAAGATTTGCTCGACTGGTTGGCGGTTGAATTTCGCGAGTCGGGTTGGAGCAGAAAGAAGATGCACCGTCTGATTTTGACCAGTGCGACTTACCGGCAATCGAGCCGAATTCGTCGAGAGTTACTGGCCAAAGACCCGGAGAATCGTCTTTACGCTCGCGCCAGTCGGTTTCGAATGCCTTCATTGGTGCTTCGGGATTGGGCACTGGCCAGTTCTGGTGTCCTGAATCGCGAGATCGGTGGCAAACCGGTTTATCCGTATCAACCGGAAAACGTTTGGGAAGCCTTGGCGATCACCAAGGAGCGGGACTTTACTTATCCCAAATCAAAAGGAGATCAACTCTATCGTCGTAGTCTTTACACTTTTTGGCGAAGGACCGTCGGGCCAGCGAACATGTTTGATGCGTCCAATCGTCAAGCGTGTCGAGTCCGAACTTCGACGACCAGCACTCCCTTGCACGCGCTGACAACCTTGAATGATCCGACCTGGGTTGAGGCGGCGCGAATTCTTGCGGAGCGTGTCAGCAAGGAGAATAAGCTAGAGAAAGACCAGTTGGAAAAGGCGTTCTGGCTTATTTTGTGCCGGGCTCCCAAAGAATCAGAACGGCAACGGCTTTTGGCAGCTTATGAAAAACAGAAGCGGATCTTTTCCGCCGACCCTGAGGGCGCTAAAAAGCTGTTGGCGATCGGCGCTTCGACCGCCGATGAGCAGCTGAATGCCGTTCATCATGCCGCCCTCACGTCCGTTTGTTTGGCAATGTTGAATCTGGATGAAGCGTTGACGCGGGAGTAGTTGCGGGAATCATGATGCACGAATTGCAATCACAGAACTTCGAACGGGTGACAAGGCGTCAATTGTTTGGTCGCTCCGCCACCGGGATTGGTGCCGCGGCATTGGCGTCATTGCTCACGTCCTCCGGTGCGACGGCCGCGTATCCGAACCGTGAATCCCATGGCGGACTGTCCGGACTTCCGCATTTCGCTCCCAAAGCAAAACGCGTGATTGTCTTCTGGCAAGGTGGCGGGCCTTCGCACGTTGACTTGTTTGACGAAAAGACAGAGCTCAAGAATCAAGCCGGAAAAAATATCCCCGATTCCGTTCGCGGCGAAACGCGACTTTCGACCATGTCTTCGGGATACAAAAACTGGCCCTGTGTTCCGGCGATCAAGCCTTACCGGAATTACGGCAAGTGCGGGATGCGACTGAGTTCCATGCTGCCCAACACCGGCGCTATCGCCGATGACATTTGCCTGGTCCGCACAATGCACACCGAAGCCGTGAACCACGCGCCTGGGGTCACCTTGTTCATGACGGGCTCCCAGGTCCCAGGCCGACCCAGCATGGGAGCCTGGTTGAGTTACGGTTTGGGAAGCGAAACAGAAAACCTGCCCTCGTTTGTGGTGATGACTTCCAGCGACAAAGGGAAAACCTGCGGGCAGTTGTTTTTTGATTATTACTGGGGCAGCGGTTTTTTGCCGAGTCGTTTCCAGGGCGTGAAGTTTCGCAATACCGGAGAGTTGGTTCCCTATTTGAACAACCCCCAGGGAATCAGCCGCGCATCGAGGCGGGCAATGCTCGATGACATTGCCGCGCTCAACGCAGAACACTTGAAAGACTATGGCGATCCGGAAATCGACACCAGGATTGCCCAATACGAGATGGCGTTTCGAATGCAGTCGAGCGTACCGGACCTGGTTGATTTTTCCAAAGAATCCAAACGCACGCTTGAGCGTTACGGCCCGCAGGCGTTAAAGAAAGGCACCTACGCGAATAACTGCCTGATTGGTCGCCGGTTGCTTGAGCGTGGTGTTCGTTTCGTTCAGCTGATGCATTCCGGCTGGGATCAGCACAATAACCTTTACACCCAACTGGAAGAGCAATGTCGCGATACCGAAGGGCCTTCGGCCGCCGTCGTGCAGGACTTGAAGGAACGAGGAATGCTGGACGATACGCTGGTCGTTTGGGCGTGCGAGTTTGGACGAACGCCTTTTGGGCAAGGCAATCACAAGAAACCGAATGGCCGCGACCACTTTGGGCGCGCCTACAGCTGGTGGATGGCGGGCGGCGGTGTTAAACCGGGAACCGTTTACGGGTCGACGGACGACTTTGGCTGGAACATCACAGAAAAGCCCGTCCACGTTCACGACATGCAAGCGACAATGATGCATCTTTGTGGGATCGACCACGAGCGGCTGACATTCAAATACCAGGGCCGGCAATATCGACTTACCGACGTCCACGGCAAAGTCGTCAAAGGGATTTTGGCTTAGGATCTGATTTGCTACCAGACTTTGAAACGCCGCGAAACATCTTTGTGGAATATATGTAATTCATGCTGCGGTTTCCGGCAGTCGACTAAGGGGCATTTTCGTGGAACAAACTAATTCGAAATCAATATTTCTATCAGCCCAATGCCTGATTCTGTTGGTGTTTTTAGGTTGCCAGTCGGATCGCGGTGCTGCGGTTGACTATCCGCAGCCAACTGAATTAGACCTTGTTCGAAAGGAAATTCGACAACTTGAACGAACCACAAGGCAGCTTTCGGAAATTGAAGGCTACTACAAGGCGGTGCAAGATCTTGAACCGGACTATTTGAGAGCTTGTGAAGAGTTTAACGTGAGCCTGCCGATCAAAGTGAGAAACGAGTCGGTGAAAATCCTGGCAAGGCTACGATCACTGGATTTGTCGTCCGAGGAAAAAAGGCTGCTCGAGGCTGCTGACAAGGTGAAGAATCAGTACAGTCTATTTCGTTATGAAGAAGAAATGTATCCACCCGTTGCCGAATTAGCTGAAGCAATACATGCGAGGTGGAATCAACTTAAGTCTGAGTTGAAGTCGCTCCGCGACAAAGAAAAAGAGTTGAGTCAGAATTCCGGATAACCACAAAAAAAGCCCCGCATTGCGGGGCTTCTGTTCTCTTGTTCCGGCCACGGCATTAGGCAACGGCTAGTTCGCCGTTTCGCTCAGCGATTTCAATTGCGATAGCTTCCAGTTGGCTCGCTGGAATCTTGCTGGCCAACATTCGTTTGCCTTTTGCGGTATGGACACCGACAGAGCCCTTGATCGAGCCGGTTTCTTGACAAACGAAAGTAACTTTCTTGGGAGTGACTGACTGAATTTCAACCTGTCCGTTCTCGATCGCGTAAGCGACAAGATACTGGACCTGGCGGTTGTTTTCTTCATCCTCCCAATTGGCAACGACTGCGTTCATATTTCACTCCCATGAAATCAAAAAATGTGGAAATCGGCCCCCAGAAGACTTGGGCCATAGAATTCGTGTCTACATTTCTTTGTAGTCAAAGAATCGGAAATAATCGACACGAATTTCAAACAAACTTTGATGAATATTCGCAAATTGCGAGAAACGGGGAATGGCTGTGATGGTTCGGATTATTTCGCCCTTAGCAGTCGGCCGCCGCTATCAGATATTGCATACCCTTAATTCCACCGAATGGCGGCAGCTGCCCCATAGATTTCCAGCCCAGGTTAACTGCTTTCGTGAATTTCGGTCTATCCGAGTTGGACATTTTTTTTCGCGGCTTCCCTTCACCGTGCATTCACAGGTTCGTTCACCATGAAATACGACGTCATTATTGTGGGTGGGGGCATTTCCGGCCTGGCTTGTGCCCGCAGATTGCAGCAGGAAGGGGTGAATTTCGCCCTCTTGGAGGCGAGTGACGAAGTGGGGGGGCGAGCACGAACCGATCTGGTCGACGGATTCCGGCTCGACCGAGGGTTTCAGGTCTTTCTCACCGCCTACCCGGAAGCCAAGCAAGTGCTCGATTTCGACGCTTTGGATCTCAAGCCATTTCAGCCCGGGGCGATTATCCGATTGCGTGGAAGATTTTTCCATTTTGTGGATCCATGGCGGAAACCCGGATCGGCCCTGAAGTCGCTCCTGGCTCCAATTGGAACCGTCGCTGACAAATGGCGAATCGCGAAATTGAGGAGGCAGGTTTGCAAAAAAACTCTGGCGCAAATTTACGAATCGAATGATCAATCCACGGAAGCTTATTTGCGAAGTTTTGGATTCTCCGAAGGCATGATCGATCATTTTTTTCGCCCCTTCCTTGGCGGCGTTTTTCTCGAGAAAGAGTTGCAGACTTCAAGCCGAATGTTCGAATTCGTTTTTCGCATGTTTTCCAGCGGAGCGGCAACCCTTCCGCGTTTGGGAATGGGCGAGTTGGCCAAGCAGATGAAAGCAAGTTTTTCTGACGACCAACTATTGCTTAACAGCCCCGTTCAAAGCATCGATGGTAAAAACTTGACGCTGACCGACGGGCGGAAAATTCAAGCCGAGCGAATCGTTTTGGCCTGCGAACAAAATCGATCCAATCAGATGTTGGGGATCGAGAAGAAGGTTGAAAGTTGTGGGGTGACCTGCATTTACTTCGCGGCGAGTCAGCCACCCTTGAACGAGCCAATTCTTGTTCTCAACGGCGACGAAGATGGGCCGATCAACAACTTGTCGGTGCCAAGTCTTGTCAGCCCTGAGTACGCACCGAATGGGCGTCATCTGATCTCAGTTTCCATTGTCGGAAACGAGCAAAATCGGGGCGATTTGGAAGAGGCGGTTCGAAACCAGCTTTCCGGTTGGTATGGCGACCAGGTTAAAAACTGGGAAACGCTGCGGACTTATCGAATTGAGCAAGCGTTGCCCACGCAAGTCCCGCCGTCGCTCGATCCCGTTGAGAAACCGGCCGAACCAGAAAACGGATACTTTATTTGCGGCGATCACCGAAACACCGCTTCGATTCACGGTGCCATGGTGTCCGGAAGGCGAACGGCCGAGGCCATTCTCGCTTGATAAGATTCCTTCTTAAACAACAACCACGAGCAGAAGCCAGCGATGTCTACCAACCACTGTTTTGATTTTGATTCGGTTGAACAATATCTTCACCATCGCAAGCCGTATTTGATGGTGGACCGTGTTAATTCAATCGGTGAAAACGAAGTTGTTACCGAGAAAAGCGTGACCGATAGCGACTTCTTTTTGCCGGGCCATTTTCCAGGCGCCCCAATTATGCCCGGAGCAATGATGCAAGAGATGGCGACGCAATCGGCGGGAGTTTTGATTGCTGCCCGACACAACCCGATGGCCGAATTCAACACGGAAGATCCGTTCTTCAATGAATATGCATTGGGTGTTCTGGTCCGGATACACTCGGCGAGATTCAAGACGTTTGCTCGCCCGGGAGATTTGCTGACCGCGTCGGTCAGACTCAACGAACGAGTTTCAAGCATTTTTGATTTTTCGGCAAAAATCTCAAACTCAGGCCAAGCCGTGATGAGTATTGACTTCCAATTGGCGAACATCCCTTCCGTGCAGTTGCAGGGCAAAAACGGTCAATCGTGATCCAGGTCACGTTTTGCAGACTGGTTGTTCTTGGCGGCGTCGAAATGAATCGGTATCGAGCTTTCGGTCGATTCGCCGCTTCATGTACAATGGGGCCTCAAATTCGCATTTCTGAATTACCCGCACACATTTTGCGATAAGCGACAGGGACTCAAGTGGCCAAATATCTTACGTTTGTTTTCATCGTTTTCTTTTCGGCTTCGTTGGCATTTGCCCAACAGCAAGGCGACATCAAGCAGGCACCCGTCAAGATCAAGCCGGGCGACGTGGGAATCGGCAAAATGGTCCCTGATTTCGAATTTGAATCGCTTGATGGAAAATCGCATCAACTCAGCAAGTACAGTTATAAAAAAGCGACGGTCGTGGTTCTGACCGGAACCGGATGTCCTCTTTGTCTCAAATTCGCGCCGACGCTTGCTCGACTGGAAAAGAAGTATTCCGACAAGAACGTGCAGTTTCTGTTCGTCAATCCAACGTTGTCGGAGAAGCAAGACAAAGTTGAAGCGTCGGTAAAAGCGCAAGGTTATCAAAGTCCGTATGTCCGCGACAAGAATGAAACGATCATTCGCGCACTCGGTGCGAAAACAACGACCGAGGCGTTTGTGATTGACCGCGCGAGAACGCTGGTCTATCGCGGAGCCGTCAACGACCAGTACGGGATTGGCTACACCAAAGATGAGCCCTCCAATCACTATCTCGAAGACGCAATTGATAGTTTGTTGGCTGGCGAGCGAATCGAAGTCGCTGCCACGACTTCTCCGGGTTGCGATTTGTACTTTGACAAAAAGATCAAGTCCGCCGCGGCCCCAAAGGTCACCTATCACAATCGAATTTCACGAATCATTCAGAACAATTGCCTGGAATGCCATCGGGAAGGCGGCCCATCGCCGTTTTCACTCGCCGAATACGATGAAGTCAAGGACTACGCCGGGATGATCGCGAACGTGGTCAAGCGGGGGACCATGCCGCCCTGGTTTGCCGAGGACGAAAAGGATCCGAAAACGAAACAGTCGAAATTGCATTGGGCCAACGATCGCTCCCTGTCCGAGGCGGACAAAAGGGACTTGCTGGCTTGGCTTCAAAATGGAATTCCCGAGGGTGACTCGGCCGACGCTCCTGCGCCTAGGAAGTTTGCTGATAGTTGGACGATCGGAAAACCGGATGACGTTTTTGAGTTCGATAAAGCCGAGAAAGTCATCGCAGATGGCTTTATGCCCTACATCAACGTCGTGGTGGATCCGAAGCTCGACGAAGACAAGTGGGTTCAGGCGATTGAGATCAGGCCGGGTGTCGCCGAGGTCGTGCACCACGTCCTCGTGCTCGTCATGATTCCGGATGGACAACGGGAACGGGGCGACGGCATCGATTACTGGGCTGCCTATGTACCTGGAAACGCGACCCGAATTTACCCCAAAGGTTTTGCCCGCCGCTTGCCCAAAGGTTCGAAGCTGGTTTTTCAGATGCACTACACGCCAAACGGGAAAGCCACCGAAGACCTCACGAAAATGGGCGTTGTCTATACGGATAAGCCTGAACATGAGGTGCGAACGGCACACCTGATTAGCGAGGATGACCTGTTAATCCCCGCCGGGAAGAAGAACGTAAAGATTGAGGCGCTCGCGAATGTCCAAGAAGACATTTTCGTAATCGGGTACTTACCGCATCACCATCTACGGGGAACCTCAGCCCGATACGAATTGATGCCGAAAGATGAAGGCGGCAAGCCGGAAACATTGCTCAATGTTCCGCAATACGACTTCAATTGGCAGTTGTTCTATCAATACGCAGAGAATCGCTTGATATCGAAAGGGAGCAAGCTGCGATACACGGCAACCTACGATAACAGCAAGGATAATCCCGCAATCAGCAAGAAGGACTCATCAAAAAACGTGTATTGGGGTGAACAAACTTACGACGAAATGCACCTTGGGTATATCGAATACTATGTTCCGGGAGCGAAGCCCGGTACACGAGTTCGAGCGTTGAGTGGATCTGGTTCGCCAAATAACCCCAGGCTGACTCGTTTTCAGCAGCTGGAACGTTACTTTGGGCAACTGGATATCGACAATGATTCCTACATTTCCAAAAACGAAATCTTGGCAAGAAGAAACAGCGAAAACTGGGCTTCGAATTGGATCAATGAGCGTGATTCCAACCAAGATGGGAAAGTGGATGCCAAAGAGTTCGCGGCGCACCTTCTCAAGCAACGTAGGAAATAGTCGTACCGGCCACTGAAGGCAGGCTCCCCGGTACTTGTTCCCATCTCATTCTTGATATCATGTGGCTAACCATCCACAGGAGCAAGGTGAAAATGAGCGAACGAAATCCCGGCGTCGATGGAAACAACTATTGGCTAACTCGCGAACAGATCGATTCCTACCATCGCGACGGTTACATCGTCCTTGATGATGTGGTCAGCGAAGAAGAACTTGCCAGCTTTGAGCCGCTCTATCAGAAGTTCATTGAGGGCAAGGTCCCTGACATGGGGCGAGATTTCTGCGACATGAGCGGGCCCTACGATCGCAAGTTTGAAGAGTTTCAATTGGTCAACGCGGTATTACCTCGCAAGTATCGTCCGGAACTCGAGAACAACGTTTTTGAACTTCGTGCTGAATCGATTGCCAAGCAATTGCTCGGCGAAGAGATTCTGTTGGACTACGACCAGTTCCTTGCCAAGCGACCCAATAAGGGCGGCGCCAAATTCGCATGGCACCAGGATTTGGGGTATTGGCCGACCGGTACGCCGGACACTCTGACCACGACTTGTTCTCTTGCTTTGGACGATGCCGACAACGAAAACGGCTGTCTGCAAGTCGTTCCCGGTTCGCATCTGGAACCGGAGCTTCGCCCGCATCGCCCCATGCATTCCGCCTCCGGCAACGCGGGCGATCGTGAGGACTCACACGTTCTCACCGCGGCATTGACGGAATCAGATCAGGTTGTTTCGCTTCCGGTCCGTCGTGGGTCGGTGAGCGTGCATAACGAAAAGATTGTGCACGGGTCGCCTGGAAACCAATCCGATCGGTGGCGGCGAACTTACATTGTGGCTCATCGATCGCGGGCGACGGTTGAGTATGAACGCTCTATCGGATTCACGCATTCGCACAATGACAAGATTCAATGGACGACTCATCTGGATTCCTTGAATAAGGATTGAGCAAGAATCATTTTGGATAGGGCATCCATGGCCGCCGAACTCGTTCGCGAATTGCAGTTGGGCTTGGCAACAAGTGACGCGAAAGCTCGCAAGGCCTGGGCAACGGAAATGGTTCGCCAGGGAATTCATCTTCGCGACATTCTGTTTCTCTTTCACGGGGAAGAAAAAACCGCGCAGCGATTCATGTGGTTCATTGGCGACCTTTGTCAGGTGGATATGGAGCAGGTCGCCGAGACCCTGCCGATTCTTTTTGACTTGCGAGACCAGGTGCCCTTTCCCGGGATGCATCGAAGCGTTTCCAAGTGGTTGCTGGAAACAGGCGTTCCTGAAGAAGTCGAGGGCGTCGCGGTTCCGCAGATGCTGCAATGGCTGGCGGATTCCAGGAGTTGTATCGCAAGCAAGTCGTTTTCAGCAAAAGCACTTGCCAATCTGGTTCGCGATGGCCGGCTCGAGGCAGCGCAACTGCTACCGATTCTCGAGAAAGAATCCCGTCACAAGAACCCGGCTTATGCTTCGCGGATCAAAAAGTTGATCAATCGAATTCGCGAGTAAGGTCGATCGGCGAAACCGACGGCAAGCGGATGTTACAATGTTTGCCAGACAAGAAAACTGTGGGTTCAATGACGGTGGGTTCAAAATGAAGAATAAGCTCTTGATCGGATTGGCGCTTTTGGTGTCCATCGCCGGCTTGCATAGGAATTTGTCGGCCGAAGATAAGAACCGACCGAACGTGATAGTCATTGTCAGTGACGATCAGGGCTGGGCCGATATTGGTTACAACAACCCGAACGTCTATTCGCCCAACCTGGACAAGCTTGCGGCGACCGGTTTGACCTTCGCACGCCACTACGTCATGCCTCAGTGCACGCCGACTCGTGTCGCCTTGATGACGGGGCGTTACCCGGGGCGATTTGGCAATGCGGCTTTAGCGGCCAACAATAACCCGGTTTTCCCAAAGGGCACGCCAACGATGGCAAGCCTGTTCCAGGATGCTGGCTACGATACCTTCATCTGCGGAAAATGGCATCTCGGCTCGAGTTTTGAGCATGGTCCAAATTACTTCGGTTTCGATCATAGCTACGGATCCATGGCAGGCGCCGTAGGTATGTACGATCATCGGTACCGCAAGGGGAAATTCGAGAACTCCTGGCATCGTGATCTGAAGCCCGTCGAAAATCACGAAAACGGAGTTCATGCCACTGACTTGATTGCGCGAGAAGCCGTCCGCATCGTCAAAGCAGAAAGGGAGAATCCGTTTTTCCTTTACATCCCCTTCCACTCGGTTCACACCCCTCTGGATGAACGCGGGCCCTTTGTTGATACGCCGACTCAAGTGGATCCCAAAAACCCGAAGCGATGGCTCAACGAAGACAAAATCAAATGGTTCAATGATCCCCAGGGCATCATCCAAAAAGAAAGTGACCACGAAAAACGTTTGCTCTTGGCAGCCGTTTATCACCTGGACTCATGCATTGGGGAAATTGTCAAAGCCCTCGATGATAGCGGGAAACGCAAGAACACGTTGATTCTTTTTTCGTCGGACAACGGTCCGCAAGTGAATTGGGGCGGCAAAGCCTATCCGGATGATCTGAAGTTGACCGACTTCAATCAGAAACTACCCTTTCGTGGAAAAAAAGTGGACGTTTGGGAAGGTGGAATCCATGTACCGGCATTCGCGAACTGGCCCGGCACCATTGAAGCGGGAAAATTTGACCAGCCGACACATATCGTGGACTGGTTCCCAACTTTGGCCGCATTGATTGAAGCGGAACCGAAAAAGAAAGTTGATTTCGATGGTTTGAATATTCTGCCGGCGATGAAGGGCCAGGCTAGACTGCCGAAGCGGGATTTGTATTGGATCTGGAGCACGCGAATTAACCGCTGGGCATTGCAGTACGACGGCTGGAAGATCGTCAAATATGGCGCTTCCGAACCGAAGTTGGAAGACTGGCAATTGTTCCACTTGGAAAAGGATAAAGCCGAGAAAAACAATGTCGCTGCTGAGAATCCTGAAAAAGTAAATGAGCTCCATCAGCGTTTTCTCAGTCATCGTGCCAAGGATAAAGCGAAGTCCCCGAAACCACAAAAGAAGAAAAAGAAAAACGTCCAGGAACCATCTTGAGCGGCAAAATTGCCACTCGGGCAGGGCGTGGACTGAACAGGATCGCGCGCGCAAGAATCGAATTCAGCCGGTCCTTCCATGTAGGCACGCAGCCGAAACACGAACCCCAAACAAGTGGCTCGGCAACCATCGAATACGAGCACGAAGCGCCAGCGAGTGAATTCGCACAAATTGAATACAAGCACGAAGCGCCAGCGAGTGGTTCAATACGCTCCCCCCGAAACACTCGTTCCGGAATCTGTGGACCGCGAGCGAATTGAAACGTCTGCTCTAAAGCACCAAGCCAAGACAAATGGCTCGGCAACCATCGAATACAAGCACGACGCGCCAACGAGTGAATTCGCACCAATTGGATACGAGCACGAAGCGCCAGCGAGTGGTTCAATACGCTCCCCCCGGAACGCTCGTTCCGGAATCTGTGGACCGCGAGCAAATTGAAACGTTTGCTCCAAAGCACCAAGCCAAGACAAGTGGCTCGGCAACCATCGAATACAAGCACGACGCGCCAGCGAGTGAATTCGCACAAATTGAATACAAGCACGAAGCGCTAGCGAGTGGTTCAATACGCTCCCCCCGAAACACTCGTTCCGGAATCTGTGGACCGCGAGCGAATTGAAAAGTCTGCTCTAAAGCACCAAGCCAAGACAAATGGCTCGGCAACCATCGAATACGAGCATGAAGCGCCAGCGAGTGAATTCGCACAAATTGAATACAAGCACGACGCGCTAGCGAGTGGTTCAATACGCTCCCCCCCGAAACATTCGTCCTGGATCCCAGGCACCGTGACGCGGCATCCTTTCACCCGCCAATCGGGGACGTGCGAGTACTGCTCGATTCGTTTTTTGAACCGATCCGGAAACTCCAGCAGGTACCTATAACTCCAAAACAAACCACTTGTCGCAAGCACAATGTCCCGTGTTGCCCATCGGTTTCTGAAGCGGCTGAAAGCCATGTTTTCGATAAAGCTCGATTGCCTGCCACATTCGATCAAGCGTCTCGAGGTAACACTTTTTGTAACCGCGTTTTCTCGCTTCGTCGAGCAGCAACCGAAGCAATCGGCGCCCCATACCGCAACCCCGAAGGGCCGGCAGGAAAAACATCTTTTGCAATTCGCAAGTTGAGCGACCGCCACCCTTCAACGGCCCAATTCCGCCACCGCCAACGATTTTTTCGTCCTGTGTGATCACGTAGTAGACTGATTGCTTGTCCCGGTAGGTGGCAAACATGTCATCGACCTCGGGGTCATTGATCGAGTACCCATCACCAATCGCCTGGAACTCGGTCATGACTTCGCGAATGACTTTTGCGATATGCGGATCATCCTTCTTCTGGATGGGCCGCAATACAAACTGTTCCTGGAGCCGGCTTTTGCGGAGCGCGCTGGCATAAAGCCTCATGCCCTGGATAACCGTTTGCACCTGGTCATCATCGAGATTCTCCAACGCCGTGTTGACTTGCACATCGGCGTTCTCAACAACCTCCGCCAGCACTTTTTCACCCGCGCGGGTGAGCTTGAATAGCTTTTGCCGATTGTCGGACGAAACCTTTTCCGATTCGATCAGCCCCTCGTCCACCAGTTTGCGTACCGTGCGACTCGTATTCGATTTATCGATCAGCAGATTGTCGGCGAGTTCCATCAAGTTGAGTGACCGGTGCGCGGCTAATTCAAACAGGACATGGCATTGGGAAACCGTATGGCCTGTCCCCTGGTACACGCCACGGATCATCCCAAGTTCACGAACCAGTTGTCGCGAATGCTGCCGGATCTCGGCAATCGTCTTTTTTTTACTGTCCATGATGTCATATTACACTAAAATGTTGTAAATGACAACTAAAATGAAACTTCCACTTGGATTGGCAGGTTTGTTTGCGTAGCGTTGCCCATTGAGGCGAGAAAGTCACTGGAATTCCTGGGAGTAGTTGAATGTTGATACGCGAGTTTTTGACCTTGGTAGCCATGTCGATGTTGGCGTTCGTCGTCCTGCTTTCGTCGGCGAATGCCCAGGAAAACCAGGCTTCAGCGGAAAAGTCTCGTTGGGCCGGGCAACTCAAGGTGGGACCGAACACCTTGCGATTGGAGGTCCAAGTCGAGTCCTCTGAGGGCCGGCAGACCGGACAACTGATCAGCTTGGACCAGGGAAATGCCAAGATGGAAATCACGACACTGAAACTCGATAAGGCCAAATTCGAGTTCACGATCAAAGCGGCGAGTGCGAGTTACGAAGGCGCGGCTCAAAAAGATGGTTCGTACAAGGGTAAGTGGAAACAGTCGGGCCGCGAGTTTGATCTTGCTTTCTCCAAGGTGAAATCGAGCCTTGAAAAGGAGAAGCCGGCAGCAAAAACGCTCACCAAGTCGGACGAAAAGTTGTTGAATGCTTGGATTGGCCGTCTCGACCTGGGTGCGATGCGTCCGGTGATGCAATTTCGAATTGTCGAGGACAAGGATGGGAATGAATTGGTTTATTTTGACAGCGTGACCGAAGGGCAAACGGGTTTCGAAGCGGCCTGGAAAATTGAAGATGGGACGTTGAGTTTTGACGTCGCCGATATTGGTTTGACCTTTCGTGGAAAGCTGAACGAAAAGGAAAATCGCGCTGAGGGTCGTTGGAAACAGGGCGGGCAAAATTTCGCGCTTATTTTGGAAAAACGAAAAAGTGAGTTTAGCGATCCTCATGTCTGGGAAAATCGTCCCCAGCGTCCGCAGGCTCCGTTCCCCTATCGAGAAGAAGAGGTAAAAGTTGAGCACGAACCGGCTGGCGTTACACTTGCCGGTACGTTGACTATCCCGAAGGGAGAGGGACCATTTCCGGCAGTCGTTTTGATTTCTGGAAGCGGTCCCCAGGACCGGGATGAAACATTGATGGGGCATAAACCCTTCCTGGTGTTGGCGGACCATTTCAGTCGGCGCGGGATCGCCGTGTTGCGGTATGACGACCGGGGAACCGCAAAATCGACTGGCAAGTTCGGCTTGGCGACGTCCAACGACTTTGCCAACGATGCATCAGCGGTCGTCGACTTTTTGCAGAAGCATCCACGGATTGCCAAAGACAAGATCGCACTTTGCGGACATAGCGAAGGCGGCCTGATCGCGCCCATCGTGGCGGCAAAAAGATCCGACTTGGCGGCGATTGTTTTGATGGCTGGCCCGGGGATCGACGGAGTCGAAACGGCGATGACACAGTCGAAGGCCATGTCACTCAATGCCGGCGCGACCGAGGAGCAGGTCGATCTATCACAGAGGATCTTGATGAAGGTTCTCGAGATTGCTCAATCGACCGAATCGAAGTCAGAAGTCAAAGAAAAAGTTGAAGCGGCAATCGACGAAATTGCCGAATCACTCGACGAAAAACAGAAGCCAATGATCGCGGAGGTCAAACCGGCGATTCTCGGACAAGTGCGAAGGTTTACTTCACCCTGGTTCCGTTTTTTCCTGGCCTACGATCCGCAAACCTCACTCAAAAAGGTTAAATGTCCGATCCTTGCGATCAATGGTGAGAAAGACCTGCAGGTCCTTCCAAAGCTCAATCTTGAGCGAATTGAAAAGATCCTTGAAGAGTCGAACCACGACGACTTCGAAACGATTGAACTCGAAGGGCTCAATCACCTTTTCCAGAAATGTGAAAACGGTTCGATGGGTGAATACAAATCAATCGATGAGACATTCAATCCTGAGGCCATGAAAGTGATGACCGACTGGCTTAAGAAGAAACTGAAGTAGGCCAAACCGGTTCATGGCGGAATAAAAAAAGCCGGGTCAAAAACCCGGCTTTTTGCTTGTGATTCACGGTTATCGAATCAGCAATGTTGCATCTTCGCGGAACAATCGAGATCGTTCGAACTTGGAAATTCGGAAGCGTTTTTGGTAGTGCCGCACGTAGTGGTTTGGCAAGTTGATTGGCTCGAGTGACGTACCCGTTCCCGCCAGTCCGCGAGTCATCAAGAACGTTGCGTCTTCAGCAAATTGGCGTCGGCCATCGTCCTTGTGCAAGACAAGCGCGTAGTTTGAGTGTCGCAGAAAGTATCCTGGGAAGTTGACGGATTCAAAGGAAACGCCCTGTCCTGCCAGTCCTGGTCGCATGACAAACGACGAGTCCTCGGCAAACAGCCGGCTTCCATCGGGGCGGTTGAGGACAGCCGAGTAATGGCTGTGACGCATGAACTCGCCTGAATAGTTGAATGACTCAAAGGCAACAACGCCGGATGTCGCTACTCGGCAATTGGACGGTGCAGTTAATCGGGCGCGGTTTTGTTGGCCACGAATTCGACGTTGGGGTTGGATTTCTTCGAACCGACCTCGCTGTGCTTCAACCGTATCCACGGTTGCCATTGCGCAAAACATCAAAGTCAGTGCGGCAGCAGAAATCTTGAATAGCTTTTGGGTCATGGTAATTCCTCCTGGACGATATCTTCGATGCCGACTTGTTTGTCGACAATTGCCTTGAGTGGCGAACTTAAGTAAGGCAATTGCCGTGCCAAGTCTTCCAACCGGCGATTTCTCCCCATTCTAAACAGAAACCGTATCGAACTGATGGCGCCTCGCGAAAAAATGATTGCGCGGATTCCAGTCTTGGTCACCGGCGGAATCCGCTAGGTGAATTCCAAGGTCGAAATCGCGGTTATTTAACAGGGCGATGTTGATTTCGCTGAGAATTCCCTAGTCGTCATCTTGTTTGTAAAATGGCACCCTTTGTTTGAGCGCCCCTTCCGCGGTTGAACTGCCAACTGGGGCTGGCTCGCGACATTTCGTCCGTCAAATCACTTCATTGTTCGAAAAGCTTATGTCTGGAATTCGTAAAGAAAAAGATACGATGGGTTGGGTGGAAGTACCTGCCGACAAGTTTTGGGGGGCCCAAACCCAACGTTCGAAACAGAATTTCGACATCGCCTCAGCGACGATGAAAATGCCAATTGAAATCGTTTACGCATTTGCATATTTGAAGAAAGCGGCAGCGTTAACCAACGAAAAACTGGGTGTTTTGGATGGTGCCAAGGCATCCAAGATCGCCGAAGCCTGCGACGAGATTTTGTCCGGCAAGCATGACGATCAGTTTCCCCTCGTCGTTTGGCAAACCGGCTCGGGCACTCAGAGCAACATGAACATGAATGAGGTCGTTGCCAACTTGGCGCATGTTCTCATGGGGGGAGAACTGACAGACGAAAAGAAACACGTTCATCCCAATGACGATGTGAACAAGTCACAATCGTCCAACGATACGTTTCCGACGGCAATGCATATTGCCGGCTACAAGATACTTGTCGAGCACACCATTCCGAAAATCCAGCAGTTGCGGGATACCCTGGACGCGAAGGCCAAGGCTTTTGAAGAGGTGGTGAAGATTGGACGTACGCATTTCATGGATGCGACTCCCCTGACGCTGGGGATGGAGTTTTCCGGTTACGTTGCACAACTCGACCATGGGCTTCGAGCCTTGAAAAACACCTTGCCGCATTTGTCCGAGTTGGCCTTGGGCGGAACGGCCGTTGGAACCGGGTTGAACACTCCGAAAGGCTATTCGGTTGCGGTTGCCGAAAAAATTGCTGAGCTAACCAAGCTTCCTTTTGTTACAGCTCCCAATAAGTTTGAGGCTTTGGCAGCGCATGATGGCGTGGTCGAAGCCCATGGGGCTCTCAAGCAATTGGCTGTCAGCCTGATGAAAATTGGCAACGATATTCGGATGTTGGCATCGGGACCACGGTCGGGGATCGGTGAGATCATTATCCCCTCAAACGAACCTGGCTCGTCCATCATGCCGGGCAAAGTAAATCCGACCCAGTGTGAACCCGACCCAGGCGGAGGCCCTGACGATGGTTTGCGCTCAGGTCCTTGGCAATGATGTTGCCGTTGCGGCGGGCGGCATGTCGGGACATTTTGAGCTCAATGTTTTCAAGCCGATGATGATTTTCAATCTTCTCAATTCGGCCCAGATGCTCGGCGATGCTTGTGCGAGCTTTGATTCCAATTGTGCGGTGGGAATTAAGCCCAATCATCCGATCATTCAGCGACACCTGAATAACTCATTGATGTTGGTGACGGCATTGAATCCTCATATCGGATACGACAATGCGGCGGCGATTGCCAAAAAAGCGCACGCCGACGGGACGACATTGAAAGAAGCCGCTCTGGAATTGGAGCTGCTGACCGCCGAACAATTTGACGAATGGGTGGATCCCGCCAAAATGATCAGCGGGCTCGATTAGATGTCAGCATCCATCCGACTGGATCCCCGGGTTACTACTTCGACGATTCAAGGAATTTGAGGAACGGTCGCACGCCCAGGTAACCCGTGTGCTTTTGCAGGACTTCCTCGTTGGCAGAAAGCAGGATGGTCGTCGGGTAGGCTTTAACGCCATACTTTTTGACGAGTTCCTTTTGTTTGTCACCGTCCAGTTTCAGGAAAACATAGTCGGATGATTGGGCCACGACCGGCTTGGCGGTGAACACCAATTGTTCCATCACTCGGCACGATCCACACCACTCCGTTTGAAAATCGATCAAGATTGGTTTGTCCAATTTGGCGGCCAGCTTGATGGCCTCGTCATAGGATTTCATGAATTGGATCGGCTTTTTGGCACGCGCGAATTTTCGGTCCTCCGCGTAGGGATCCTTTCTTTCTTCGTCTTCTTTTCTTGTGATTCCCAAGTCGAAGGCTTGGATGGTTAGCGTTGAGCCTTGAGGATCGCAATCGACCACTTGAAAAGGAATCTCCTCGCCGAGCCAGGCATGCGACCCGATACGGAATGCACAGTTGCGGTATTGGAAAAGATCTTTCGTTGTCTTACCTAATCCCCAGCTGTCACGCTTGGTAAACAGGCCGTCTGAATCGCCGTCGGTAATCAAAGCAAAATACGTTTTTCCGTTCAGTTCAAATTTTCCCTGGTGCCAGCCTCTTCGGCTCCAGCGAATCACGGGCGCGGCGTCAGGTTCGTTCGGGTCGTGGACAAACCAGAGGCTCACCGGGTAGTTGCGGTCTGATTTGCCATCCATCTTGAGGACAAGTGAAGCCGAGTGACTGTACCAGTTTTTGCCGCGACTCGCGGAAGCCTTGGCAGACGATTGTTCGCCGGATTCGAACTTGCCATTTCCGTTCAGGTCCAAGTCGAGCTGACTTTCTTTCTCATCAAATCGGAATCTTGTTTTGATCGGCTTGTGTTTTCCGACCTGGATCTCACCGACCAGCCAATCAGCGTCCTTCTTCAGCCATACTTTGTTGCCTTTCGGTGACCAGGGAACGGCCCGGCCAGCTTCTTTGGGGTCCGTCGGTTCAAGTCGAACCTTGATTTGTCCCGCGCGAATTGAACGGAGGACGATCTCAGGAGTTTCGCGAGGCGTTTCCTGAGTCTGCCCGGAAGATTCTTGAACGAACGGGAAGGAAGCGTGAGTCGCAAAAAGGACGGCAACCCAAATCAAAGCCGTTTTGTGGAATTGCATAACAACCGCTTGCAAAAAAAAAATGGTGAATGGAAAATTGGTGAATGAAAATGCGGCGGGTTGGCCATCGGTCGGATTTGCCCGCTGCTTGGATTTTCGGTCATCTCGTTCCCGTTTTCCAGGGTTCGCGTTCATTTTGTCGCGACCCGAACCCGCTTGTCGCCGAGAAAATCGGTGGCTTATCTATGGAATGGCGACAATCGGCCTGCTAAAAATAGTTTTTCGAAAAAATTGGTCTTGGAAGTGGCAGCGCAGTTATGAGAGTCCCGATCGTTTTCACATTGGTAAATTCCTGGCGCACGGTAAGTTGGTCGACTGGATTTTGCAAAACTTGCAACCAGGTTGAAGTGATGAGGACGGACGAGTTTTCAACTTGGGAGCTGATGCTTTTTCTGATTCCATTCAAAAAGTACCCCAAGGTGGTTGGGCGCTATTGCGATGTTTGCGATTCCCGCTGGATGGAAGTCGACGAAAACCATGAGTGGTTTTCAATCGAACAGTGGGAGCCAAGCGAGACCGAGTTGCCGGCCTTCCACAAGCTCGTCCACGATTCGGAATTGACCGAACACGAAGCCAACTCGGAAAAAAGGCTGAAGGGATTGCTGGCGGCACTTAAGCATAAGGTCAAAGTTGACCGCGAGATTCCCCAGGGAAATCCTAACCTCAACGTCAGCAAGTATCGGATGCGAGAATTTACAAACTATGGCGTTGTGGGCGTGGTGGCTTTCCTTATCGCGATCTTTGCTTCGATTGGGATCAGCGAATTGATGGGCGCCCGTTCGGGGCAAATGGACAAGATGATCATGACCGTTACGATCATGGCCTTCACTTTCCCCGCCGCCTACCTTATCTACTTGATCGTGGCTCGAAAGAAAGAGATTTGTTTCATTGCCGTTAAGGACAAATGCGAACGATATCAAATGGATACTTCAAAATTAATGGAAGTGGCCAGGACCAATTTTGAAAAGAAGGTTGCGCGAAAAATACATGCCGCAATGTCAAAGTCGCCAAAGATGCCAGCTGCTGATCCGATTGCCACCGTCGATGCGGTCACCGATCTCACACCCTTTCAGGGTCGGTCCTATTTTCTTTTTAAAAGCAAAATGGTCCGTATGATTGTTGGCATCGTACTCGCGCTCGTGATTGGCGTTGTCCTCGCCGGTATCTTCCAGTTTTTCCAGGGAGAAACGGAGTACCTGTAGATTCACGACCGGCAATCAGTTTTTCTGGCGGCTGATGTTTTCCTGAAATCGTTTCAGCTCCGATTGTAATTTTGCGACTTTTTGAGGATTTGCTGATTCGATATTGGTCTTTTCGCTTGGGTCCGAACTGAGGTTGTAGAGCTCAGGTTTTGCTGCATTCTTTTTGTTACGACGTTTTTGCCTTGGCATCACCAGCTTGAATTTGCCGGACCGAATCGTCCAACGATCATGAATGATTGGCTGCTCTCGAACCAATTTCGAGTTCGGTTCTTTCAATTGAGACAAGAAGCTCACGCCATCAACCAGGCTTTTTTCCGGTAGCTCAAACTTCATCACGTCAGCCAGGGTCGGCAGAATATCCGCGAATGCAATGGTTTGATCGCAGACGGATTTCGTTTGAATCTTTGACGGCCAACGGACAATGAGGGGCATGCGGTGGCCACCTTCGTAAGAAGAAAACTTCATTCCGCGAAGTGGACCCGTCGATCGATGACCAAAACGCTTCGTATCTTTCTCATACCAGACGGGGCCGTTGTCGGAAGAGAAGATAACAATCGTGTTCTCGTCCATTTTGTTTTCCTTCAGCGCCGTCATGATCCGCCCGATCCCATCATCGACTTGGAGGACGAAGTCTCCGTACATTCCGGCTTTGCTTTTGCCGCGAAAGTTTTTACTTGGGAGCCACGGAGTGTGAGGAGACGGTAGCGCCAAGTAAAGCAAAAGCGGTTTTCGCTTGGCTGCCCGAGCGGTAGCATGATTCTTGATTGTCTGGATCGATTGCTCAAAAAAGCGTGGCGTAACTTCGGAGTGTTGGAAATCGGATGAAACCTTTCCTGCTCGCCAGAATTCACCTTGAATGTTATTCCAGTTTTCTAAACCGCCGACACTTGATCTGGCTTCAATCGAACGATTGGGGGCTTCGACCGCCCGCCGATTCTTGATGTAGAAGTAGGGCGGAATGTCGAGCGAGGCATGCATGCCAAAAAAGTGATCGAACCCCCGGTCCACCGGGCCGCCGTGGAAAGGCTTGTCGTAGTCGAAGTCTTTAGTCGCTACATCAAATCCCAGGTGCCATTTGCCAACCATGTGCGTTTCGTATCCCGCGGCCCGGGCCATCGATGCAATCGTCATCTGCTCCTTCCGGATTCTGGCCGGACCAGGCTGCATGCGAATGGCAAACTGGCCTGTCAGCAGTGAATAACGAGAAGGAATACAGGTTGATCCGCCCGAATGCGCATCGGTGAAACGCATGCCCTCACTTGCCAGGCGATCGAGATGGAGTGTGGTGATTTTTGATTGATCGTTGTAGCAAGAGAGGTCTCCGTACCCCATGTCGTCAGCAAGAATGACGATCACATTCGGTTTCTCTGAGACTTGGCCGGAAAGGCTTTTCACGTGCAGGCCGATGGCCAGGGTCAATCCGAGAAACAAAAACATGTGGCGAAGGAAAATCATGGGAACCCGGACTCGTTATATTCTTGAATTGCTGCGAACGCCAAATGCCAACGCAAATGGACCCGACTTAACCGAAACTTGTGTTGCGTTGACAGGTTTCCGTCAAGCTGAGGCACACGTTGGTACAAGAAGAACGTTTTTAAACCGCCGAAAATTTGCGTCAAGTTGAGTCGCCCCCGGTTTTGCGACAAATCGACGAAAGGCTGATTGACCGATTTTCCGCTTGTTGTGGCCGCACTTTTGGTCCTCGACTAAACTAGGTGCAAAACATTCTTAACGCTTTTTTGATTGATTGAATGAATTCTCATCGCCTCTCCATTGGCTGCGGTTTTCTGCTATGGGTCTTTTTCCTGAACGGATCGGCTTATTGCCAGACCCTTGCCGAAAAACTGATCGCAGAAAACCCGGAAAAGTTAGCTCAACAAGCACGCGAGGACGGAAACATTATCCGCGGAGCGATTCTTTTTCACCAAGGAAATATCAACTGTGCAAAATGTCACCGCGCGACATCAACCGTCAAGCGATTGGGGCCCGATCTTACGCGGATGGAATCATCCGTTACGGAGAAGCACCTTGTTGAATCCATCCTGCAGCCATCCAAAGTCCTGCATAAAGACTTCGCGGGAATATCGATCCTGAAACTCGATGGAGAAACGATCAATGGAATGGTTTTTAAAGAAGATAAACAGCAAGTGATTTTGCGTGACCGGAATGACATTGATCGATTGATCACCATTCCTCGTTCGGAAATCGATGAAATCCAACCGGATAAAGTCTCGATGATGCCGGACGATCTGGCAAACGAATTGAAGAGCCGAAAGCAGTTTTTGGATTTGCTTCGCTATGTGCTCGACTTGAAAGAAAATGGCGCGCGACATCGCAAAACGGTCGCCGATGGAACCACGAAGCGGGCACTCGATGCCAAACTGCAAGCCATGGTCGCCATCGGTGAATTGAATTGCGCCGCCTGTCACAAATCCGAAAACGTCGAGTTGGTCTCCAAGCAAGCGCCGCGACTCAAGTTTTCGGCCAAATGGTCGAATCCAGATTACATCGAGTCATTTATCGCCAATCCACATGGGGTGAAGCCCGGCACAACCATGCCGGCACTTCTAGCGCATTTTGACGAGAAGACACGCCGCAGTTCTGCCAAGGCGTTGACCCATTTTCTGATTTCAAAAACCAAGTCGGAATACAAAGCGGAGAAGATAGATGCGGCTGCGATCACTCGCGGCAATGAACTTTTCCATTCCGTTGGATGCGTGGCCTGCCATTCGCCAAGAGATGCGAAAGCGGTTGAGCAACCGATGCGCGACTCAAAGTCCCTGGGAGCATTGGAAAGAAAGTATTCGATCAGTGGATTGACCAAGCTATTGGAGGATCCGCTGGCTGTTCGTCGTTCAGGTCACATGCCAGATATGCGATTAACGTATCGTGAAGCGAATGACATCGCGAACTTTCTGCTTCAAACGGAGCCGAGCCAATCCAAAGACGACTCCTTTGAGTTGGACGGCAAACTGGTGGAACAGGGCAAAAAACTTTTTTCCGAACTAGGCTGCTCCAATTGCCATGATGAAGTTTTGCCTAATCGGTCGCCGCCATCGGAAAAACTTGCTCTCAACAAACTGGATCCGAGTCGCGGCTGCCTTTCCACCGACAAGGGCGATTGGCCGGATTACAAAATCGACGAAGTGACTCGTCAGCTGCTTCAGAAGTCACTCAAGGAACTTCCAGCACGATTGACCGCTAATCAGAAAATCGATGTCGCGTTAACGAGATTCAATTGCATTGCGTGCCACGATCGAAATCAGCTTGGCGGAGTCAGTATTGAACGCAACCCTCACTTTCAGACGAGTGACCTGAATCTCGGTGATCAGGGGCGTATCCCGCCGGGGCTTAGTGGCGCTGGCGCCAAGCTAAAACCCAAGTGGATGCGTGATGTCCTCGTCAATGGACGGAAAATTCGACCGTACATGAAAACGCGAATGCCTCAATATGGCAAAGAGAATGTCGAGTATCTGGTCGAGCTGTTTCAGAGCGTGGACAAGCTGGATCAAGTTGAATTTGCCAAGTTCAAGGATCAGAAGAAGACTCGCCAATTCGGATTGCAGTTAGCCGGCAACAAAGGACTCAATTGCGTCGCCTGTCACACTTACAAGTACAAGCTTTCCGATACGATGCCCGCCGTCGACCTGACGGAAATGGCCGAACGCTTGAAAAAGGACTGGTTCTACGAATACATGCTGGATCCGCAGCGATTCAGTCCAAACACTGTTATGCCATCCTTTTGGCCCGGGGGTGTGGCGATTCGAAATGATATCGAAGGGATGCCCAAGGACCAGGTTGAGGCTTTGTGGCAATACCTGGTCGATGGACGGCTGGCTGGAACCCCGGCGGGAGTCGTTCGAGAACCGCTGGAAATTGTGGTTTCCAATGAAGCCCAGATGCTTCGACGCAGTTATCAAGGCATCGGAAAAAGGGGCATCGGAGTCGGTTATCCGGGCGGAGTGAACATTGCATTCGATGCAGAACAAATGCGGCTAGGCATGATCTGGCAAGGTCGATTTGCCGATCCGAGCGGTGTTTGGCGCGGTCAGGGATCCGGAACGGTTCGCCCGATGTCGCGCCCGGTGAATTTCGCGAAAGGTCCCGAATTTGATTCCAAAGCGGAACCATGGAAAGTCGACGATGGACGCCCGCCCAAACACAAGTTCAAGGGATACACGCTCGACAAGAAACGTCGCCCGACATTTCGCTATGTTTACGACGGAATCGAAGTTAACGATTACTTTCGTGAGTCCAAACAAGATGATGAATCGATTCGCATTCGGCGTGAGCTTTCGTTTGCAGCCGTCAAAGAAAACGATGGCCTGAGGTTCCGTTTGGGTAGCGGAGCGGTCGATGCGATTGATAAGAAATCGTTTTCACTGGGCAATGGCTTGAAGCTTCGGATTCTATCCGATCACGAAGGCCAAGTGGTTGACCCCGGGGATGGTAAACAGATTTGGATCGAATTGAAACTCAAGCCAAAAAACGAAGACCGCTTGATCATCGAATACTTTTGGGACCAAGCCAAGTAATAAATTCGAAGCATCGGAATTCCGATTTCGGACGGGAATAAAAATGTACCTATTCATCAAGTTGATTTGTTACTTCATCGCTGCATTGATTCCTCAGCAAGAGCCACTTGGCGAGTACTGGGGTACCGCGGAAGAGGAGTCCAAGTACTACAGGATGGTCGATGTACCTTTGCCAAAAAAACTGGCCGTCGAGGCGGGCAGTTTTGAAGTGATGCCCGACAACAAGCGTTTGGCAATCGCGACCCGTCGAGGCGATATCTTTTTGGTCGAGGGCGCGTTTGCAAAAAACCCGGAACCGAAGTTCAAGAAGTTTGCCAGCGGTTTGGACGAGGTATTTGGGATGGCCTATCGCGATGGGTCGTTCATCGTGACGCAGCAAACCGAAGTGACCCGGATAACGGATTTGGACGGCGATGGCCGCGCGGACAAGTTTGATACCATTAATGATGACTGGGGATTTCGTCATTACCACGAATTCGCATTTGGTTCGAAACCCGATCGACAAGGCAATGTATGGGTGACGCTTTGCCTTTCAAAATCCTATCACTCGCACGCGCCTTTTCGCGGATGGTGCCTCAAGATCACGCCTGAAGGAAAGGCGATCCCGGTGTGTAGTGGCATTCGAAGTCCTTGCGGCATTGGAACCAACGAGCACGGCGTCATGTTTTATGCAGAAAGCCAAGGGCCCTGGAATGGATCCTGCTCCCTCAAAGTTCTCGAGCAAGGTGGGTTCATGGGGCACCCGATCAGTTTCAACTGGTACCCGCTTGCGCCAAACATGGGTAAAGCACCGACTCAACCCAACACACCCTCGCGACTTGAGGCGGAACGCAAGCGAGTCAAAGAACTAGTTCCTTACGCGGTCGTGTTTCCCTACAAACGCATGGGACGTTCCATTTCGGGATTCATGGTCGATCGTACCGGCGGGAAGTTTGGCCCTTTTCAGAACCAGATTTTTATTGGTGACTTTAGTCTCGGCGTCGTGATGCGAGTCACCACGGAAAAGGTCAATGGAGTTTGGCAGGGAGCCTGCTACCCGTTCCGCGAAGGATTTGATACCGGACTATTGGCCGTCCAATTCACACCGGAAGGCAGTTTGATTGCTGGCGGAACCAATCGGGGGTGGCCGGTTCGGGGTCCCAAAGCCTATGCGATCCAACGCCTGGATTGGACCGGACTGGTTCCATTTGAAATCAAGGAGATCAAGGCCACGCCAAAAGGGTTTGAGTTGTCTTTTACCAAGGCGGTTGATCGTAAGATCGCATCGAACCCGGAAACCTACAAACTAAAGACGTTTACCCATATCTATCGACAAGGATACGGCAGTCCGGAGGTTGATCAAACGGAACCGAAAGTCACCAAGGCCACGGTTTCGAGGAGCGGACTCAAAGTTGAAATCGAAGTGGATAAGCGAGTTCAGGGTCACGTTCATGACTTCTTTCTGCCTGGTATGCGGACGGCCAAGGGCGAAAAGCTGTTGCACACCAGTGCGTACTATACGCTCAACGAAATCCCGAAAGAAAAGCCGCCGATTCGCGATGTTGGGTCAACCAGGAACATTATCGATTTCAAGAAACCTGAGGATGCTGTCGCGCTCGTCGACGCGGCCGAATCGAAGTTCATTGCCGAGAATGAGCGGGTTAAAAATCAATGGACTTTTGAAAATGGTATTTTGACGGCCTCGCCAAAATGGGACAGCGTCAAGACTCCCGAAGCCTATCGTGACTTCCAGATGCACGTCGAATTCAATGTGAATGAAGCAGGCGAAGTCGCGCACGAGAAAAATGGTAATTCCGGGGTTTACCTCCAGCAACGCTACGAGATTCAAATCTTGAACTCACACGGAATCAAGGAAACGGAACTGAAGTCGAACGATTGCGGAAGCATCTACCGGATGAAAAAGCCGGACAAAATGGTTTGCAAACCGGCAGGCGAGTGGCAAAGCTTCGACATTTGTTTTCGGGCGGCTCGATTTGAGGACGGTTTTAAGGTCGAACACGCGCGGATTACCGTTTACCAAAACGGCGAATTAATTCATGACGACGTCGTGATCAAACGGAAAACCGGTGCCGGGAAAAAAGAAGGGCCAGAAGCGATGCCGATCAAGCTTCAGGGGCACCACAATCAAGTCAAGTTTCGCAACGTCTGGATACAACCGCTCAACCTGGACGTGAACGAGAAGCCAAAGCCCAGCGGCGATCACCCCGCTACAAAAAGCCCCGCATCCGAAGAGGCAGTTCAGAAAGCGAAAAAAAAAGCCGAACATCCTGCTGATTGTTTCTGAGGACAACGGGCCCGAACTTGGATGCTACGGAGACCGTTATGCCAAAACCCCGCACCTGGATCGACTTGCGAAACAGGGGGTTCGCTTTGAAACGGCCTGGGTCACCCAAAGTGTATGCAGTCCCTCACGCAGCACCATTTTGACAGGACTCTTTCCCCACCAAAATGGCCAAATTGGCTTGGCAACTCACCACTTCTCCATGTATCGCGAGTGGCCATCGACCTATTCAGTTCTCAAGCAGGCCGGTTATCGAACCGGAATGATTGGCAAACTACACGTCAATCCGGAATCCTCGATCGAAAAGTGGATCGATTTTCGCGCCATAAAGTCGTCCAACTTTGCCAAGAATAATCTGGTCCGATATTCGCAAAACGCAGCCAGATTCTTCAGGGAATCCGAAGATCCGTTTTTCTTGACCGTCAACTTTCCGGACGCTCATTGGCCCGTCCAAAATCAAGTCGAAAACCGACCGGCCCAGCTGCTGCAGGCGAGGGATGTTCGTCCGATGGGATATGTTGCCTTTGATAACCCGCGAATGCGAAATCACATCCGCGGTTACTACAACTGTTTGAGCCGTCTGGATGAATGCGTTGGCGAATTATTGAAAGCACTTGAGGAATCCGGCAAGAGTGACAACACGCTGGTCATCTACCTGGGTGATCACGGAGCCCAATTCTCACGTGGCAAAGTGTTTCTCTACGAGGGTGGGTTGCGGGTGCCCATGATCGTTCGTTGGCCGGGAGTAGCAAAAAAAGGATTCGTCTCCAAACAATTGGTTTCAACCATCGATCTATTTCCAACGATCGTTTCAGCAGCCGGCGCTCCCGTTCCCCGCCACGTGCCCGGTGTCAATCTGGACAACGTCTTGCAGGGAGAAACGAAGCCCGTTCGGAGCTATCTATTCGCCGAACGCAATACCGATGCAGCAATCTTTCATTTTCCACAGCGGGCCGTTCGAAATTCGCGCTACAAGCTTATCAAGACCCTGCTTCATGGGCAAAGGGATCCAGCCGTTCACCGGTACTTGGTGAATGGCGCATCCAATTTTCGTGGCTCGCCCACATACGAGGAACTGAAGAAGGCGGATGAACCGGTGAAAGCCATTTATCAAAGCTGGCTGAAGCCCGCTGAATATCAGCTGTTTGACCTGCAAACCGATCCGTCGGAGTTGCACAACCTTGCTGGAAAAGCCGAGTATCGCGACGTCGAGACTGAGCTGAAGAAAAGACTCGCGAGCTGGCAGGAAGAATCAGGTGATTGGATGCGAGAACCCAATCGCCTGAAGCAACTAACGGCTGAGGTGAATGAGTGCCTCAAAAACGAAACCAGAATCCCCAAAGGTGGTTGGAAGTATGCGAACTATCTGAAACCTGAAATCCAAGTTGCGCCAATTTCCAACGAACCAAAAAAATAGGTCAAGCGGATCATTTCTTGAGCAGGGGTTCCGCCTTTTCTACCCAACCGGCCGGGCGCTGCCCGGCCCCTTCCTGGTCGCCGTCGCCAAGCTCTTTTCTCGCACGTTCTGCATGGGCCAAAAGCTGTTCGACGACTTTCGGATGCGCGCCGGCGAGGTTCTTCTTCTCAGCAATGTCTTCGCGCAAATTGAAAAGCTTCAGAGGTGGATTCTCATCTTTTCCGCTCCAACCCTGCAGTTTGACTTTTTGCGGAAGGATCAGTTTCCATTTGCCGCTGCGAACCGCTTGCAACTGTTTGGTGTGATAATAGAAGAACGCTTCGTGAGGAGACTTGGCGCCTTTTTTTGTCGTCATCAAATCCCGAATGTCGAATCCGTCAATCTTTCGCTTGTCGGAAAGCGTCGCGCCGGAAATGGCCGCCAAGGTCGGGAGGATATCGAGAGTTGAGGCCAATTCCTGACAGGTGGCACCCGCCGGGATTTTGGCAGGCCAACGCATGATGCATGGAACACGCATTCCGCCTTCGTCGGTCGAACCTTTTCGGCCCTTGAGCGGCGCGTTGCTGCCGCCATTTCTGGCATTCGAACCGTTGTCGGATGTAAAAATCACCAGCGTGTTTTCGACCAACCTGAGTTTGCGCAAGGCTTGCAGAATTCGATTGGTGGACGCATCCACCTCCTCCAACCAGTCACCGTATTTGCCGTTTTGCGATTTGCCCAGATAAGGTTTCCCCGGAAACAGGGGAAGATGAACCGAGGTGTGTGGAAGATATAGGAAGAAGGGGCGGTCGGAATGGCTTTCGATAAACTTGACGGCTTCCTGTGTGTATCGCTCCGTAATGGAGTGTTGTGTAACCGGCGCTTCAATCACTTTCTCGTTTCGCATCAACGGCAACGGAGCCTTCTTCCGATTCATGTCGTTGCTGTAGGGGATGCCAAAGTAGGAGTCGAAACCTTGCCGTGTGGGCAGGAACTCAGGTTGATCTCCCAGATGCCATTTTCCGATACAGGCGGTCGCATACCCCTGTCCTTTCAAGACTTCGGCAATGGTCACTTCGTCCGGGTTGAGTCCTTTTCTGGCAATCGGAAACAGGACCCATTTTCCATTCTCATCAACATGCATATTCAAACGTCGCGGATAGCAACCTGTCATCAAACTTGCCCGCGAAGGCGTGCAGACTCCGCTGGTGGAATAAAAATCTGTGAATCGAATTCCGTCTTTGGCAAGTCGATCAAGCGTCGGCGTTTTTTGTTTTTTGGCACCGTAACAGCCGAGATCACCGTAGCCCATGTCATCCATCGAAATCAGGATGACATTCGGTTTGCTCTGGCAAAAGGCAGGTGTGCATTGAATGCCGAGTTCGAGTATGAAAACCAATAAAAGAATCAACAATGTTAATCGCGTCATGGATTCCCCAAGTATCGATATTGGAAAGCTAGGGCCATTTTAAACGAAACAATTCCAACACGTCGGAAAGCGATCACCAATCAAACATAAAAAAAGGCGACCAAGTCGGCCGCCTTCTGAGTTTTGATTGTCGCTGAATTAGTTCAAGTCGAAGCGATCCAGGTTCATGACTTTGTTCCAAGCCGCCACGAAGTCCGTAACGAACTGGCTGGCTCCGTCCGCGGATGCGTAAACTTCGGCAATGGCACGAAGTTGTGAATTCGAACCAAACACCAAGTCGACCGCGGTTGCGTTCCACTTGACATCCGAAGAACCAAACTCTCGAGCCTCAAAAACATGCGGGCACTGTGAATGCTGTTTCCATTCGACTCCCATGTTCAAAAGGTTTACGAAAAAGTCATTGGTCAGCTGACCAGGGCGATCCGTGAGAACCCCGGCGTTGGTCTGCCCGTGGTTTGCGTTCAGTGCACGCATACCACCAACCAGGACGGTCATTTCCGGAGCCGTCAACGTCAACAAATGCGCTTTGTCGACCAACAACTCTTCCGCTGGTCGTGTGTGTTCCGGAGACATGAAGTTTCTGAATCCGTCAGCCGTCGGTTGAAGGTGCCCGAACGATTCCACGTCGGTCATCTCGTCCGTTGCGTCGGTGCGACCGGCAGCAAATGGAACGCTTATCTCGTGGCCCGCGTCTTTCGCCGCTTTTTCAACCGCCGCACAGCCGCCAAGAACCACAAGGTCCGCAAAGGAGATCTTTTTGCCGGATGCCGAATCGTTGAAATCACTTTGGATTTTTTCGAGTACGGGAATGACTTTACCAAGTTCTTCCGGTTGATTGGCAACCCAGTCTTTTTGCGGCTCGAGCCGAATTCGGCCACCGTTCGCACCACCCCGTTTGTCCGTGCCTCGGAAAGTTGATGCGGCGCACCAAGCCGTCGAAACAAGTTGGGATACGCTCAGTCCGGATTCGAGAATCTGGCCTTTCAATGATTCAACATCGGTTTCGCCAACCAATTCGTGATCGACGGCCGGAACCGGGTCTTGCCACAGCTGCGGTTCGGGAACTTGAGAACCCAGACAGCGTGAAACGGGCCCCATGTCACGGTGAGTCAGCTTGTACCATGCACGAGCAAACGCATCGGCAAAGTCAGCCGGGTTTTCGTGGAACCGCCGTGAGATTTTTTCGTAAGCAGGATCCATGCGGAGAGCCAGATCCGTCGTGAACATGATTGGCGCAGTCGCGGTTCCGCCTTCGTGGGCTGGAGGAACGAGTTCCTTGGTGGCTGGATCGGTCGGGATCCATTGTTGAGCGCCACCAGGGCTGGTTGTCAGATCCCAGTCGTAGTTAAAGAGGTTGTCGAAGTACTCGTTGTTCCAATGCGTTGGCGTACTCGTCCAGGCTCCTTCCAGTCCGGAAGTGATCGTGTCGCTACCCTTTCCGCTTCCAAAGCTGTTTTTCCAACCGAGCCCCTGCTCTTCCAGAGTCGCACCTTCGGGCTCCGGTCCCACGTACTCGGCATCGCTTGCTGCGCCATGTGCCTTTCCGAACGTGTGGCCTCCCGCGATCAACGCAACGGTTTCCTCATCATTCATGGCCATGCGACCAAAGGTTTCGCGAATGTCGTGTGCTGCTTCCATGGCACTTGGCTTGCCATTGGGACCTTCCGGATTGACGTAGATCAATCCCATCTGAACGGCACCCAAAGGCGTCTCAAGTTCACGGTCGCCGGTGTAGCGCTTGTCGCCCAACCACTCACTTTCCGGGCCCCAGTAAATGTCTCCTTCTGGCTCCCAGACATCCTCGCGGCCGCCTGCAAAACCAAAAGTCTCAAAGCCCATCGATTCCAGTGCGCAGTTTCCGGTGTAGACCATCAAATCGGCCCAGGAAAGCGCGCGACCGTACTTCTGCTTGATCGGCCAAAGCAACCGGCGTGCCTTGTCAAGATTTGCGTTATCCGGCCAGCTGTTGAGAGGCGCGAATCGAAGCGTGCCCGAGCTGGCACCCCCGCGCCCGTCACCCACGCGATACGTTCCCGCACTGTGCCAGGCCATTCGAATAAACAAGGGACCGTAATGGCCGTAGTCTGCGGGCCACCAATCCTGAGACGTCGTCATCACTTCGACGATGTCTTTTTTGAGTTCTTCCAGATCGATCTTGCTGAACTCTTCGGCGTAGTCAAAATCGTCATCCATTGGGCTGCAAAGCGACGAGTTCTGATGAAGCATCTTCAGGTTCAGCTGATTCGGCCACCAATCCGCATTTGATAACGCGCCTGCTGCCGTATGCCTCTGCTTTGCGCCGACGACCGGACATTCACCACCATTTCCTGACATTCCAACTCTCCTTTTATTTCTGGTTTCGTTTTGTACGAAGTTGTTTAATGTTCTTGCTTGATTGTTTCATTTGCCGTGTTGGCATTCGGGACAAAGGCCCCAATAAATCACTTCCGCTTCGTCGATCCGGTAGCCTGAGTTTTTTGCTGCCGAACGACAATGGGTTTCACCCAGGGCACATTCGACGTCGACCGCCTGGCCACAACCGCGGCATATCGCGTGATGGTGATCGTCGCCAACCCGATCCTCAAAAAGTGCTGCCGATCCGGCCGGTTGAATCCGGCGGATTAGTCCTTTTTCCGAAAGAACTCCCAGCGCGTCGTAGACCGCTTGCTTCGAAATCGTTCCAATCTCCGAACGAACATTTTCGGCGACCTCGTCGGCTGTGCAATGAGGCTGTTCCGTCACGGCGCGCATCACGGCAATGCGTTGAGCCGTCACTTGCAAGCCGTGTTCACGTAGCGAAATCGCTGGATCTTCTGACATGCCCCTGTTCTATCAAAACTCTGGACTTCGTCAAGAATTGGAGAAAGTCAAAATAGTTAGAGTTTGGGCTTGGCGAAGGTAAAAACCAAAAGGCATTTAGAAGCTCGAGCCGAATCCCAGATAGGCTGAACTGGGCAATGAGAAATCAGGCAATCCTTGATCGAATTCCAGCTTCCGGGCAAAGGAATAACCCAGCTCGAGATTGATCCGTCTTCCGGGGCCATAGCGATTCTTTCCCGAATTTGAGGGGACATTTTCCCAGCCGAGGAAAACTTTCCAGTCCCGGTACGTGACCCGGTCGTTGGTCCGATCGAATCTTTGGTAGGCCCAGGTGTTGCCGCCAAATTGAAGTCCCGTGTATCCCCAGTTTTGACGTTGACCGTTTTCGGAAATTTGCCAGGCGAAGCGCGGTTTCGGAAAAATCATTTCGAGCTTGTAGCCCGGAGCCGGAAACCAGTTGAATCCGAAAGCGGGTATTGCCGGCAAGTCGTCCCTGCCCAGAGCAATCGCGCCAAAAACCCACTGCCACCGATCGTTGGGCTGATAAATGGCGAAAGCGCCTCCGCGAAATTGCCAGGCGTCACTTGAGAGGTTTTGATTGTCAGTCGCCAAAGCGGCTCCCGCCATCAAACGAATCACCCATTTGGGGTTCTTCATCAAACGAACCCAGCCGACTGACAAGGTGTACTCGAAAAAACTGCTTCGGGTTCCCGGTTGATTTGGAATGGTCAGATCGGAATGTGAAAATCCGAAGCTGATCATCGGGGGAGGCGGTCCGAAAAACGGGTAGGTTGGAAGAGTGACCGAGACCCCAAGCTTGGAAAAGTCTTGCTCGTCATGAGGAAGCCATTCGGCCGCCAGTTTGAATCGTGGCTTCATCAACTCCTGGAAGTTTGGCGCCTCCGGTTTCTCGAATTCATCAAGCAAGCCTGGCGGTCCGGATTGATCGCCGAAGTAGGATTCACCGAATGGCTTGTTGGAAGGAGGAAACGATTCCCATCCTTCCCTCGTGGCCAATTGAGCTGCATCCTCACGTTGATCCGGATTCTGCGCAAGAACCGGAGCAACGTTCAATCCGAAGATCAGCACCCCAAGAAATAATGAGATGGTCCATTGATAAATCGACTGCAAGCTTTGAGTCCTTTCAAAGTTTCGCATTGCACGACTGAATCGGCGGAAAGAGATTCGCGGATCATAGCGATTCGGATTCAATCGGAAAGCGCGAAACGATCGAATCGTCAAAGATTTTTTTGCCAGCTAGCATCGATCCAGCCAACTCAACCGTTATGCGAATGCCTTCGACGTCTGCGACACGAGAGAAATGCGATCGTTGAAAATGCGAGTACAAAGCAAGAACCCGGTTCGGGTACTGCCGCAACCATGACTTCTCCGAGATGCACATGTGGATTGACTTGGTGAGCGACCGACGTAATCGTCATGGTGAACGAAGAAACGTCATCGCGTTTTCCAACAAAGAAGGCACGTCCGTCCAGAGAGAGACTGTTGTCTCCCCCGATTCCTGTGTCGAGCGTACCGGAATAGACGTCTCCAATTTGGTTTCCAGTTCCTCCCGCACCGTCAAAAAACGCAAGTTCGAAATCGCGTGTTCCTTCGCGTAAGTCGAGAGCCTGCCACAAACCAACATATCCAACTTGACGTGCGTTGTTGAATTCAAAGGTCAAAGTAATCGGCAGCGCCGACGAGCTTCCTCGCCACAGGTCGGCGGCGATCCCGTCTGAATGGGCAAAAGTTCCAATGTTGGCCACGTTGATGTTTCCCGCACCGAGCCCACTTCGATCAATCAGGTTTTCCGGTTTGACCGGCAGGGGGTGGTTTGTATTTGACGCCGACACCGCGTCCGGCGAGACGAATACGACATCTGCAGACAGCGGAATTGGCCCAAGTAGAGCAGAGAATAAAAACGCGGCTAGTAGATTCTTCATTGTTGTTCCCCTTTATCATTTCGTCTTGCCCACCAGACCGTGGGCCAACACCAAGAAAATGCCTGGTGTTTCCCGTGAAATGGCGAGACGAACGGAAAAGGGATAGAAGATTTTTCAAAAGCCGCCAAGCAGCAGAAGATATGCAGTGGGGGGACGATTGGTACGGCCCCCAATTCGTGCGACTATTTTTCAGAGCCTTCGGAATACGCGTTCCAGATGCGTATCGTACCGTCACGATTGCCCGTTGCGATCATTCGCCCATCTGGGCTGAACTGGCAATCGTAAACGAAATTCCAGGGGGAAATTCCTTTGACTTCAAAAACCGCCAGCTCTTCCCAAGTTTCCGAGTCCCAGAGCCGGATCGCACCTTCGCGGCCACCGGTCAGTAATCGGGGCACGCCAGGCATGGAGTAATATGAAAGTGCGTAAAGCCCCAGGCGATTATGGGATTGCCGTTTATTCAGCTTTCCCGTTTCCGAATCAAAAATTCGTAATTCGGAATTGCCAATGGCCAGCTGAGAATCGTCGAAACTGAAGGCAAGCGAAATGGTATCCTTCTGAACCGGAATCGGATCAAACAACTCCTTGTCATTCATGTCGAAAACCCGGACAAACGTCTTTTTCTCAGCGAGGGCAATGATCGCAAGTCGTGTGCCCTGGTGATTCCATGCGACTTGTCGGACCAAATGTTTCAGTTTGAGTTTTCGCGTATTGGACTTGGACTCGGTGTCCCAGAATCGAACCACCTGATCGTCGCCGACGGTGACAAAGCTGTTTCCATTGGGATGAAACGCAATGGCGTGGACGGCCTTTCCATCATGGGCCTTAGAGATTCTTTTTAGCGGCGCGACCTTCGCCTGGTTCCAAAAATAAATGTCGCCGTCCATTCCCGTTGAGACGAAGTCGATTTCCGATTTTGAATTCGGGTTGAATTCGATGTCAGAAACGGAATCCTGATGTGCTTCAAATCGAAGCTCTTCTTTCCAATTTTTCAGATTCCAAAGGCGGATTGAGAAATCCTGTTCTCGGCCGCGGGAATTGGTTGGCGCTTGGAACCCCTGATCCATGGGGTGGTTGCCCCCGGCGGAAACCAACCAGCGACTGTCTGGGCTGAACGAAATTGCATTCACTGATTGCAGGTGACGTTTCAGGATTCGGGATTCGCTCGACCTTTCCAAATCCCAGAACTTCGCAATTCCATCCTGGCTGGCGGTGAGAAGCTTGTTGGAATCGGGACCGAAATCAACGTTGACGACGGGTGCAAAGTGCCCGCGCAAAGTTTCTTTTTCGTCACCACTTTGCACTTCCCAGATTTTTGCGGTTCGATCAAATCCGCCCGTCGCAATTTTTTCACCGTCAGGACTAAAGGCGAGGCACTCAACAGTGTCGCCTTCGTAATCGTAGGCATTGCGGCGCCATATTTCTTTGAACTCGGTTCCTTCAATGCCAAAGAGAATCAATCGATTGTTCGCGGTGCCGCAAGCAATTTTTTCTCCCGAGGGATGGAAGTCCGTGCTCATGACGTAGGCGCCAATCCATGCGTTATCGATTTCTTTCCCCGACCTGATATCCCAGAGTCGGATGGTCTTATCCCAGCTCGAGGAGAGCAAGTGTTTTCCATTGGGATGGAAGCGGACATCACTCACGCAGTCCGTATGCCCCATTAGCCGCAACGGGGCTTCATCGCCGTTCAGCTGATGGATTTCGATATCAAAATTCTTGTCTTTGCTCTTGGAGGTGGGGAGATATCCGCCCGCAATCGCCAGGCTTTTTCCTTCGTCAGTGAAATCAAGTGAAACGATCGGGCCGCCGGGCTTTTCAATTGTTCTTATTTTCTCGCCGGTCTCCAAATCCCAAAGTTGAACCTTGTCGAGCAAACCCATTGCAACCAGGTTCTGTTCGGGGTGAAAAGCAATTGATCGGACATAATCATCATCAACAAGCTCGCCGACCTGCCAGTGAATGGTTTCCGACTCGGAATTCCAAATGTCTAGAATTCCGACTTTTTCCGCGTTGGCCGACGCGATCCATTTTCCATCAGGGCTGAGACTCGCCATGTAGGGGTGAGCCATTTCATGATTCGGAAGCGTAAAGCAGTTGCCACGGAATTGCTCACGCTTGAGACGATATTCAATGTGACGATATTCGGGTTTGATTTTGCTAAGTGCTTCCGTTGCTTCGGTTGTTCGATTCCGAGAGAAGTAACCGATTGCCGACAGATAGTGGGCGCGTGCAATTTTCTTTTCGGTTTCGATGCGGGCAGCGTTTTCGTCAAGATAGAACTTGGTGATCAGCAAAAAGGAGGCGATCAGCAACAATGCAAACGTGGCCGCTGTTCCGAGCAGGAATTTGTGTTTCTGGGCTAACTTCAGAAAGCTGTACCAGGACGAAGGCGGTCTGGCCTGGACTGGGTCGTTGTCCAAAAATCGCTCAAGATCTTTTTGAAACGAGTTGACCGTTTGATACCTGCGTTTGGGTTCCCGATGCAGCGACTTCAGGACAACCCAATCCAATTCGCCTCGCAAAATACTACGCAGTCGGACAAGACTTGTTTTTCGGAGGCTGACAACCTTCATGTCATTTTTGGGATCAAGTCCCAATCGGGAACTTGGACGCGGGGCGTCCATTTGTTGGATGAGTTCCAACAGTCTTAGCGGGTGCTGTTTCCGAACTTCATCGACGCGCAAAGGTGTGGCGCCGGTGAGCAGTTCGAATAAAACCACCCCGAGCGAATAGATGTCGGTTCGTGTATCAACATCTTTCGAATCCGTTTCAGCTTGTTCGGGAGACATGTATTGCGGCGTGCCAATGATAGTTCCAAAAAAGGTCAGCGCCGTATCAATGTTCAGGCGGGCTTTCTTCCCGAGAGCTTTCGCCAGCCCAAAGTCAATTACCTTGGGAGTCGGTTCGCCACCAACTTCAGCGACAAGGATGTTCGAAGGTTTTAGATCTCGATGGATGATCCCTTTTTGATGCGCATGTTGTACGGCCACGCAAACTTTCACAAACAGCTTGATCCGCTCGCGGATATTCAATTGTTTGGAATCGCAATATTCGACAATGGTTTGTCCTTGTACCCATTCCATCGTGAAATAGGGAAAACCGGCTTCGGTTGAACCTGCCTCCAGGATCCTCGCGATGTTGGGATGATCCATCATCGCCAATGCTTGTCGCTCGGCTTCGAACCGGGCAATGATGTCCCGAGAATCGTGCCCCGACTTCACCACCTTGATTGCAACCTTCCGTTTGAAAGGCTCGCTTTGCTCTGCCAGGTACACCGTGCCCATTCCGCCTTGGCCGATTCTGCGGATGATTTCGTATCCCGGTACAACGGGCAATCGGTCGACCGGACGTGGCGAATCCTGGGATCCCGTCGAACCAGAAAGAACGGCGCCTCCAGTATCTGCTTGGAAAACTTCGGTGGCAATTTTCTCCGCAAAACTTCCAAACCGAAAATAGAAGTTGGCGGTAATCGGCTCGTTGTTGCGACGCCGATATTCGACGTCAATCGGAATCAGATACTCGAGCAGAAGGTCCTGGTCGGATGGAGCGACGCGATTGAGAAACTCAGGCAAGGCGGGCTGTCTTTGATCCGCCCAAGCCTCGTCAAACTCGTCACAAAGCAACTCAATCTTTTCCCGAATCGAGTCGGACGGTTTCTGATTCATTGAGTGATCCGCTTTGCCATCGGAAATTGTCTTAAGAATGCAGATTGTTGCTATAAACCACCAGCAAACGATTCGCTTCAGGTATAATTGGATGTTGAAATCAATACAAGTCATTCGGGTGTTCTGGATGGCAGTCTTGGGAAAAGCCATCCAGGCTGGAGCAGTTTTGGCCGACCATTCCGAACCCTCGCAATCCGCTGACGAGTCCGAATCGCAAGATATCGGAACGACCTTCGCCGAAGATGTATGGAATGATTTTTTTCCACGGCTTGCCGATTTCGCGCGGAGAAAATTGCGCGTGGTACCGCGGCGGGACTTCGACGAGGAAGATGTTGCGTTAAGTGCGATCAATAGTTTTTTCGAAGGCTACAAGGACGGACGATTCAAAATCGAAGAGCGCGATGATCTTTGGAGGTTGTTAGCAACCATCGCCGCTCGGAAAGCCTCGAAACATCAAAGGAAATATTTCACGCAAAAGCGAGGTAGTGGAAATGTTCGCGGGGATTCCGTTTTTCAGGGACCCGGCGATACTCGAGGGATCGGGGGAATCGAGCAAGTCCAGGATTCAAATCCGATGCCCGAGTTAACGGAACATATTTTTGCGACTTGCGAGGATTTGTTGTCCGCGCTCAATAACGACAAGCTGAGAACGACGGCGGTGATGCGGATGCAAGGATTCAGTAACGCGGAGATTTCAGAGCATCTCAATTGTTCTGTGGCAAGGACCAAGCAACGGATCGCAATGATCAAAGCCCAATGGGAGTCAGAGTTGGGAACGAAAGGCCAGTAATCGTCGCTTGCCGGCTCCCGTGCCGCTCCTGGCACCCAGGCGCTGGCTCCAGAAGTACGCATGGCCTCGGCCCAGCGCTTGTTTTCATCTGGCAATCCGTGTCGATGTCCAATTCTCCCCGGAATTGGGCCCTTTTTCGGCCGGGTGAATTTTTTTGAAATTCTTCTAGCCCTTTGAGGCCCCTTTCACCATCTCTTCTTTGGGGACTGCCTCGTCTCGTCGTTTCCCCTTTATGAGTTGTTTTGCGCGCAAGCTGCGCCCGGGTTCGGAGTTTTTCATGAGTATCGCATCAAAGTATTTGGTTTTTTCGCTAAGTGTTGTCGTTGTGCTTTTTGCAAGCCAGGGTTCGCGTGTTGCAAATGCAGACAATATCTTCGTTTTTGACAACTCCGTGGCGTCGTTGACCGATGGGCTGAGCAATGGCGATTCCGTCACGGTAGACGGAATTACCATCACGTTCTCCAATGTAGTTGTGTCTGACGGCTCGGGCGCGGGGGACGTCGAGGCGGACGGGATCTTGATCTCCGGATCGACCAACCCGAGTTTCAGTGACGTCACAAGTTTTGACTTCAGTTTTGATACGGACGTGTTTCTGAATGCCTACACAATTGGGCTTCATGAAGATGTACCAGCCGGTCGTTCATTGACGGTTATTGGTGGTGGCGGTGTTTCGGGGAACAACGCAATCCCCGTCGGAACTTCGTTCACCGAACAAACATTTGCGTTTGACTCGGGGACCATCAGCTTTTTTGAGTCGGGGCAAGTCTATTCTTTTTCTCACGACTTGCCGGAAGCCGGTGATCCGCTCTTCAATTTGAAAGGGTTTACCGTTTCGGCCGTTCCCGAACCAGGGGCAATTAGCATCCTGGGGTTCGGCTGTCTCGCATAGGGAAAGAGTGTA